>JAMONE010000001.1 GCA_027066695.1 Micavibrio sp.
CTATTGTGCCTGTTGCTATTGCTGCGGCTTGCTTTGGGTTGATTGCTTATCTGGTTGGGCGCGTGGATTTCTCTGAATATTTGTACTTACACCATGTCCCCGGTACGGCAGAGCTTGCCATTATTTGCGGCGCGGTAATTGGTGGGGCTATGGGCTTTTTATGGTATAACGCTCCGCCCGCTGCGATATTTATGGGCGATACTGGCTCGCTTGCCATGGGCGGGTTTATTGGCGCACTAGCTGTGATGACAAAGCACGAGATAGTGCTAGCTATAATCGGCGGTCTATTCGTGCTAGAGGCTCTATCGGTAATTATCCAAGTCGCCTCGTTTAAGCTAACGGGTAAGCGGGTATTTGCTATGGCTCCTATTCATCATCATTTCGAGAAAAAGGGCTGGTCAGAATCTCAAATAGTCATAAGATTTTGGATCATAGCGGTTATTTTAGCTTTAGTTGGACTTGCGACTTTGAAGCTGCGATAAATAGAGCATTGTCATCCCGAAAGCTTCTTAGCTGAGGGATCTTAAGATCTCTCCGTTTCACGTTCGAGATGACAGCGTGTTTATTTAAATGGATAAGTTATATGGGCGTTATTGAAAGTTTTGTTAAAGCATTAGACGGTAAGCCTGTACTTATATTCGGGCTTGGGCGTTCGGGTATGGCTTCGGCTAAGGCTTTGAGCGATGCTGGCGCTAATGTTGTTGTTGGCGATGATAGTCTTTTGTCATCTCGACAGACCGAAGAGAGTGGAGAGATCTTAAGATCTCTCGGTTTCACTCGAGATGACATTGCAGGAATAGAAATATTTGACCTCTCTCAAGATGATTTGTCTAAATATGCTTTTTTACTGTTATCGCCGGGAATTCCTTTTACTCATCCCCAGCCTCATGATGTAGTGAAAAAGGCGCAAAATGCAGATATTGAAATCATTTGTGATATAGAGCTATTTAGCCGTATCTACCCCGATTTTAAAACTATCGGCATTACAGGAACGAACGGTAAATCCACTACCGCTACTTTGATACAGCATATTTTAAAAGAGGCAGGCTATAAATCCCAGCTTGGCGGTAATATCGGTACTCCTGTGTTTGAGTTTGAAGTTTCGGATCAAAATCAATGGCTGGTTCTTGAAATATCTTCGTTTCAGATGGATTTATGTACCTTGTTTAGGCCTGATATTTCCATTGTTCTAAATCTAACGCCTGATCATTTAGATCGTCACGGTGATATGGATCACTATATGGAGGTGAAAGAGCGCATTACCGAGCTTTCAAAGAGTAGTGAGTATAATAGCGCAATTATTTGTAGTGATGATGATTACACGAAGAAAATCTATGACAGAGCTTGTGAGCTTGGCCTGCGCGAGATAATGGAAATATCAACGATGCAAAGCACCTCTGGCGGAGTTTATATACAAGGAAATATGCTGTTTGATGATATCGATAAGGCCGCTATTAATGTTGGTGATGTATCTGCAATTGAAAGCCTAAGGGGCGTGCATAACTATCAAAATATAGCATGTGCCTATGCTGCAATGCGTAGAATAGGGCTAGCGCAAGATATAATATGGGACGCTTTAAACAGCTTTGCTGGACTTAATCATCGTCAATATCATGTGCGTACAATAAATGGCGTTGATTACATCAATGACAGTAAGGCAACAAATGCAGCCTCTAGCGCGGTTGCTTTGGGATGTCGTGATAATGTTTACTGGATTGTTGGCGGTAAGCAAAAAAAGAACGGTCTTGACGGGTTGGAAGAGTTTTTCCCTCATATTAAACATGCTTTTTTAATTGGAGAATCAACAAAAGATTTTTCTGCTTGGTTTGATAAATACGGGCTTGAATATTCATGCTGCAATGACCTTGAAAAGGCGGTGTCAAATGCACATGAAATGGCACAGGAAAATCGCGGACAACCAGGGGGCGCAGGCATTGTGTTGCTATCACCTGCTTGTGCATCATTTGATCAGTTCAAATCATTTGAAGAGCGAGGCGATAAATTCACAGCAATAGTAAAGGCTCTTCAAGAATGAATTTAGATGCTAATCCACGGGCTTTCTCACGGATGGATCGTTCGTTTCTTGGGGTGTGGTGGTGGACTGTTGATCGCACTATGCTTGGCTGCATTATGGCGTTGCTTGTGCTTGGAATTGCTGTAGTTGCAACGGCTAGCCCATCAGTAGCGCAGCGAATAGGGGCGAGTGATTATTATTTCATAGTAAAGCATCTAATATTTTTCATACCAACTGTTTTGCTGATATTGGGTATATCAATGCTAAGCCCGCGCTATGTTTGGCGGCTGGCGAGCATTATTTTCTTAGGCGGGGTCGTTATGATGATCCTTGTATTGATTTTCGGAGTGGAAGAAAAAGGCGCACGACGCTGGATTCGTATATTAGGATTTTCTTTGCAGCCAAGTGAATTTATAAAGCCAGCCTTTGCTGTGGTGGTTGCTTGGTTTGTTACGCTCCAACGTAAGAAAGAGCAGCTATATGATAGCGTTTGCATAAAGAGTGAGAACCATAAGAAGCCATTTCCTGTGTATTATGCAGCAATTTTTGGATTGTATTTTATATCAATAGCCCTATTGATTATGCAACCTGATTTAGGGATGAGCATCGTTCTTACCAGTATAATAGCCGTGCAAATTTTTCTTGCTGGCTTGCGTTTTCGTTATATGGCGGTGCTTTTTGCTATTGGCTCGGTTGGTTTAACTATGGCGTATTTTTCGCTGCATCACGTTCGCAGCCGCGTTGATCGATTTTTTGACCCTAGTAGCGGTGATAACTATCAAGTTGAAAAATCACTGGCTGCAATTAAAAAAGGCGGGCTTATTGGCGTTGGTCCAGGGCAAGGGGTTGAAAAAACCAGCCTGCCCGATGCACATGCGGATTTTACATTCTCTGTCTTAACAGAAGAGGGCGGCGTTATTCTTGCTTTTATTGTAATCGCATTATTTCTATTTATTTTGCTGCGTGGTTTTAAACGTTTGCAAGAAACACATGATGCTTTTTCTGTGCTGGCGGCTGGTGGATTGCTTGCCATGTTTGGTATTCAATCCTTGATTCATATGGGCTCTAGTATAAATTTGTTGCCAACAAAGGGCATGACCCTACCTTTTATTAGCTATGGCGGTTCATCTATGGTATCGATGGGAATAGCAATGGGGATGGTCTTGGCTTTAACGCGCCATAAAGGGCGAGCTTCAATATCTCGTAGCAGTTTAAAAATGCGTTATGCACCAGATAAAAGTAGTAGTAATGAGCAAGAATAAGAAATATTTTATATTAATAAGTGCAGGTGGTACTGGCGGCCATATGAGCCCTGCAAGTGCGCTTGCCAGTGATTTGCTAGGCAGGGGATTTCGCGTTGAGTTGATCACTGATAGACGAGGAGCGAAATTTGCATCGATGTTTGATGGCGTTCCTATTCATGTTGTGAAGTCTGGCACTGCTGGCGCGGGCATTATTGGTAAGGTTAAGGGTGCATTAAACCTCGGAATTGGGATATTACATGCGTTTAAGCTGGTTAAATTCCTAAAGCCCGACCTTGTGGTTGGTTTTGGTGGATATCCTTCTGTTCCTGCGGTATTTGCCGCGCAAAAGCTTAATGTTTTAACAATCCTTCATGAGCAAAATGCAATTATGGGTAAGGCGAATGTTTTTCTTGCTCCAAATACAGAGCGCATTGCGCTGTCTGTATCGAAGACAAGTGGTCTAAAAGGTGATGAGAAATTCCGTAGTGTAATCACTGGAAATCCTGTTCGCCCCGAAATTTCTGCTTTGGGTGATATTGCATATACGCCTTTGTCTGATGATGGTGAAATGCGCATTCTTGTTATGGGTGGATCGCTTGGCGCAAGTGTGTTTAGTGAAATTGTCCCTAATGCTTTAGCAAAGCTTCCTGCGCCGCATCGTAAACGTCTTGAAATAGTTCAGCAATGCCGCGAGGCTGATTTGGATGGCGTGCGATTGATATATAAAGATGCTGGAATAAATGCACAGCTAGCTACATTCTTTGATGATGTAGCGGGAGAGCTGGCAAAGGCTCATCTTGTTATTGCGCGTTCAGGTGCTAGTACGGTGGCAGAAGTTTCTATCGCGGGTAAGCCAGCTATCTATGTTCCCTATCCCCATCATAAAGATCAGCAGCAAAAGAAAAATGCGGCGGTGCTTGCGGATAAGGGCGGAGCATGGCTCATGGCAGAGGATGGCTTTACTATTGATGCTTTACTAACAAAAATTGAGAGTTTCTTTCAAAACCCGAAGAGCTTGTCTATTGCTGCTGTAAATGCTAAATCTTGCGGTAAGCCTGACGCGGCAAAAAAGCTTGGTAATCTTGTTAGCGCAATTGTTGTAGATCAGCGAAGTAATTATTAATAGATGGGTAATTAAATGAGAATGATGTCTCCTGATATTGGAACGCTTCACTTTGTAGGTATTGGCGGAATAGGGATGAGCGGTATAGCTATCTTGCTAAAATCCCTTGGCTATGACGTACAAGGCTCTGATATGGCCGATAATGCGAATGTTGTGCGTATGCGAGGGTTGGGCGTGCGTATCTCTATTGGTCATGACGCTGACAATATCCGTGGGAGAAATGGCGAGCTTCCTGCTGCTGTTATTATTTCATCTGCTGTTAAGGATGATAATGTAGAGCTTATGGCTGCGCGAAGTGAAAAAGTACCAGTTGTTCAACGCGCAGAAATGCTGGCCGAGCTTATGCGCCTTAAATCTTCGGTGGCTGTT
>JAMONE010000002.1 GCA_027066695.1 Micavibrio sp.
TCCACCATCATCGATATAAGAAATCACACGCTTTCGAAGGTCTAATGAATAAGTCATACAATATCATACACCACCGCAATTCTTATTACAAGTTACTATACCATTAAGCCAATCATCAACGCCCAGCAATTAAATTTATTCGGATAGGAGGGAGTAAAATATGAGTACAGAAATATGCGTAAATGCAAGAAAGTTAGCTTATTTAATGTTGGAAGATGGTTTTTCCATAAGCTGTGTAAAAACGGCAATGACAGAAATTAAACAGCCAGCACAAGGATATTATCCAATATCAAAAATCACTGAATATATGAAAACTATGGAGCATAAGAAATGCAAAAAATAATTTGGGAAGATATAGAAATTGATATTAATTATGTTGAGAGTTTTAGTCCTGCTCATGAAAAAATTCATGGAGAGAAAATGTCACATATTGAGATTTATTCAAAGGAGGATTTGCCAATTACAGATACGGGCTATAAATCAATATTCATACTTGAAAGTAATTTAAAACGATGGGGCGGTTTAGAAAAATATATCATCGAAAAATTAAATCATGGTGCAAAATCTGAAGAGTGGAAGTTTAAAAAAGAGAGCAGAAATCAACTTTGTTTATTCTAAAAATCCATTAAATCCATTATAAAGATATGTCAAAGAGCAGATTAAAAATCTGCTCTTTTTTTGTGCCTAAATCTAAAATTATATTCATATTATTGTGTCCATTTGTAGAAACCTCACCTAAAAATTGAGCGTAGAACAAGCAATAAACCCTCATAGCTCATCCATGAAGACTATAAAAACATTACGATGGAAAAAGCACAATAAGAGAATAGCCACCACCTGTCAGCTTAAAAACTAATCCAAACCTACACATTGAATTATGAAAATATAAAAGGTTGGTGTGTAGAGGAATAGATTAAGTAAGAAGTATAACAAGATAAAAGAATATATTATATATATTGCTATGTTATTGTTATATATGTATTTATTATAGTTGTAGATACTTATTGTAATAACCGTTTATAACTGCTATATTGGTAGTAGAGAAATGGCTATTTCAGTGTGAGTTTCAGGGAGTTGGCATTTGTTTTTAATTAGAGGATTGGTCTAAAAATGTTATCGGAGCGTTACAGTTCATTGTTAGAAAGGGAGGGTGTTATCAGCGATGATGGCGTGCTTCTTGGCTATGAAATTAATTCTCGTAAGGCATTTTTCAGGCGCGTAGGAATGTCAAATGGAGGTCGTACAAAGAGCTTTCGTAGCGGTGTTTATAGGCATGGTAATGTGCAATCAAGTAAGCCAATTTCACAAAGGGTTGTGGTAAAGGCGCATTTTAAAAGGCATGGAGCAGGTGGTTTTGGAGGGTCAGGCGGAGCTGGTAATTTACGTGGTCATTTAGGTTATATCACGCGCGATGGGGCGGGGATTGATGGGGAGCGTCCAGAGTTATTCGGGTCATTTAATGGGGTTGATGAGGATCTGTCTCGTAGTGATTTTTATAATTTATGCAAGGAAGATCGTCATCATTTCAGGGTTATAATCTCACCAGAGAACGGTCATGAAATTAGTGATTTTGAGGGTTATATAGGTCGTGTTATGGGCGCGGTTTCTGATGATTTAGATACAAAGTTGGAGTGGGTATCTGCGGTTCATTATGACACTGATAATGTTCATGCTCATGTTGTTTTGCGTGGGAGGGATGATCTTGGTAAGGACTTGGTTATTGCGCCAGATTACATTTCTAATGGTATTCGGATGCGTGCGCAGGAGCTTGCAACTGAGATATTGGGCGAGCGTTCTATTGAAGATATTCAGCGTTCAATGGAGCAAGAAACTAATGCATTGCGGGTTACGTCTTTGGATCGTTTTATAGAGAAGCGCGGTCAAGAGATTGATGCGGGTGGTGATGAGTTTAGGGTTAATATCCGAGGTTTGGGCGGTAGTGATGTGGCAGAATTTAAGGCTCATTTGGTTAAGAAGCGTTTAGATTTCTTATCTAGCACATCTATGGCTCGTGAGGAGAGTAGGGGTATTTATAATGTGCGTAGTGACTTTATGGCTACGCTTAAGGAAACATCCGAGAAGCATGATATTATTAAGCAGTTGCATCGGTCTATGCCAGAAGAGGCATTGGATGAGGGTGTGTCTATCTATAAGATAGAGGATGGAAAAGCACCTGTTATTAGGGGTGAAATTGAGAAGATAGCTCATGTCAATGAATTGACGGATAACAAATATATGGTTGTCCGTGATAGCGATAATGCTCTTCACTATGTGTCTTTATCCTTGAATGATCGTAATGAAGCTTTGCGTGAGGGCGGGGTTGTTGAGGTATCTACTGGTGAGAGTGCGAGCTTAAAAGCTGATAGAAATATTCTTGAGATAGCATCTTTGAATGATGGAGTTTATAGCCGTGATGCACATTTAGATCATGTGCGTAGCAATATGTCATTTATCAAAGAGCCAGAGGGCTATGTTGATTATCATGGCTCTAGGGCTGGGGCTTTAAGTGATGCTGGCATTATTGAAGAGCTTGAGGATGGTCGTTATAGTGTTCCTGATGATGTGGTAGAACGCGGCGTTGTGTTAAGCGCGGAGCAGGAAGCCAATGCAAAATACAAGAAGAAGCAATATGCGCAGGTAAAGCCTTTATCCGTTGTTCCTGTTAAGGATAGTGGCTTTAATATTTATGATCTTACGGACGCGGATGCTCCTAAGCTTCAGGGGCGCATTGAGCAGATAGATCGTGTTAATGCTCAAAGCGATAAGCGTTATATGCTGGTACGTGATGGAGACGAGCAGACACATTATGTTCCATTATTTAGGAGTTCTGATTTAAAAGTTGGCTCTATTGTTGAGGTATCTGCGGCAGAAAAATCTAAGGGCGGTGCAGATTATAATATTGGCATGATTGCCTCTAACAATGAGGGTGTTTATCGCAGAGAAGATCATTTAAAATTCATAGAAAGCAGCGAGAAGGGCAAAAATATAGAAGATGTTGATGCTTACTTAGATCATCACGGAACACGTTTAAAAACGCTTGAGAAAGCTGGAATTATTGAAGAGCTTGGTGGTGGAGATTACCGTATTCCTAAGGATGTAGTAGAGCGCGGAGATGAGCTTAATGCGTCTATGCCTGATACGAAACCTCGCTATGCCAAGGTAAAAGCCATATCTGCTATGCCGATAGAAAGTCAAATTGATGTTCAAGCTCGTACATTCCTTGATTTAGAGATATATCGTCACCAAAAAGACTATGCGTTGTCATACGATAATGCGGATAAGGGCACTTTAGAGGCAATTAGCAAGCGCCAAGATTGGTTAGTTGATAATGGTTATGCCAGCCACAAGGGTGATACAGGAGAATTTGTTATGAAAGGTGATGCTTTAGGAAAATTGTATGAAGCTGAACTTGAAGTTTCCTCTAAAATAATGGCTAAAGGTCTTAATGCTAGTGGGTATAGATTTATTGATTCTATGCATGAGCAAAAGGATACTATGCGTTATATGGGGTTTGTTGACCTACATTCTGGTCATCATATTGTTGCAGAAAAAGAAGGGTTTATTACTCTTATCAAGAGTAAGAGTAATACAGAAAATTGGGTTGTGAATGAGCCTGTGATTATTTCTAAAAGTGAAAAAGGCATGATTATAGCGCGAGATATTCTCGAACAGTCGAAAGAAGAAACTTTGGAAATTCTATCAGAAAAAGTGGGCATGCCTTCTAAAGAAATGGATGTTTCAGAAGGCTTAAGCACTTCTTATATAGGCGCGGTTCATTTGAAAGATGGAGCATATGCTGCGGTGTCTCATGATAATCATATATCTTTGGTTCGCGTAAAAGATTATCCAGTATATGGATATGGTCAAGAGCTGAAAATATCTACTGGTCGCGATGGTTTTGTAGAGATCCGCGAAGTTGATAAGCAAAAAGAGCTAGGGCTAGAGATTAAAGAGCCTGAGGTAGAATATGAAGAAAAGCAGTTGGTTCGCTCAGAGCCAGAGATTGAGATTGATGATGATTGGTGGGATTAAGATATGAAAACAAAACAAAAAGGAACAACGCGCAGTATTTGCTTTACGCCAGAGGTAGAGAAGGAATTACAATCTTATATGAAGGCTAAGAACCTGCGTAATACTTCTGCTACGGTGAATGATTTGTTGGATTTTGCTTTGCGCCCAGAGCGTAGGGATGAGCGTAATTCTGATATGGCGAAGCTCTATCATCAGCTTTTATATTCCTTTAATGCTCACCGCAAGAAAACAGCGCGTGATTTGGCGGCTAATCAGGAAATATTGCTACAACTTGGATTGGAATATTTTAAAGACAATCCTTCTTCGGAGAAGAGCCTTGATGAAGGTCGCACGGATATGGCTTTGAAGCGTCTTGATGATCTTATGGGGAGGGTGGTTAATAATCTTGGTAAATCAACGCTTCTACCGCCAGAAGAAGAGGAAGAGATATAAATTATGTTATATGGACAAATGGAATTATTTACAGAGCGTGAGTTTGATAGTGTTCAAGAGCAAAAAGAATTTGCTCGCAAGAAATTAAAGCAGGTAACTCAATATTTAGAAGGGCAGGGCGTTCCTCAATTATTTACGGCTCATGCTTTGTTTGAGCTGCAAAGGGGAGTGTTCTAGGAACTGTGTAATTTGATTTAAATCTATCTTCTGCTTATTAATAATTTTCTTTGTAGCGCGCCCCAAACGCTGGCGGAGAAGAAAATTATTAATAAGC
>JAMONE010000003.1 GCA_027066695.1 Micavibrio sp.
CAGGAGCCATATTCGCAATGGTTGCTTGATCGGCCAAAGATAAATGGTCAATTCCATCACCGTAAAATTCAACGAATTTCCCGACAACGCCCAGCCCGCGTAGCATTTCAACAATGCGCAAGACCAAATCAGTCGCCGTAGTTCCTTCTTTCATTCTACCCGTTAACTTAAAGCCCACAACCTCGGGGATAAGCATGGATACGGGCTGTCCCAGCATAGCTGCTTCGGCTTCGATACCGCCAACGCCCCAGCCAAGTACCGCCAAGCCATTAACCATAGTCGTATGTGAATCCGTTCCCACAAGAGTATCAGGATAAATTACATCTTTGCCATTTTGATCTTTGTCCATCCAAACGCTTTGCGCCAGATATTCAAGATTAACTTGATGGCAAATTCCAGTTCCCGGAGGGACAACGCGGAAATTGTCAAACGCGTCTTGCCCCCATTTAAGGAATTCATAACGCTCGCCATTGCGCTCAAACTCGCGCTTTACATTGGCTTTAAATGCACCCGCATAGCCACTTTCATCAACCATAACAGAGTGATCAATAACCAGATCAACAGGCACAAGCGGGTTAATTTTTTGCGCATCACCGCCAAGAGCTACCATTGCGCCGCGCATGGCGGCAAGATCAACAACGGCGGGAACGCCTGTGAAGTCTTGCATTAGAACGCGCGCAGGGCGGAATGCTATCTCGTGGGAAGATTTTTTCTTCTCCAGCCATTTTGCAAGCGCATGAATATCCTTAACCGTAACCGAACGGTCATCCTCAAAACGAAGTAAATTCTCAAGCAGCACCTTTAATGTATAGGGCAAACGTGAAACATCACCGATTACTCGGGAAGCTGCCTCTAAAGAGAAGAAATCATACTCCTTGCCATCAACAGTTAGAGTTTTACGTGTGTTTAAAGAATTATTACCAGTACGTGTTGTCATCGAGGAGCCTCGCTATAGTAGGATTGTGCAAAAATACTATATATCATTACAGTGAAGATATTAAGGAAAAGTTTAAGGCTGTATATTTTTTCCTACATATGTAGTCTTTTGAATTCAGCATTCTATAGAAACCTCTGCAAAAGCATAGCACCCCCATGCAAATGGGGGGCGATCTAACATATTTATATTATGGATATCCGATGTCTCGGAGATGCTATAGAATATTCTGCAAAATTTGTTTAAAAGAGCAGTCATTCCGCTGGTATGACGAGGATGTCTTACTATAATTTTGCAGCTTTGATGGTATTTGCAAGCAAGCATGCAATTGTCATAGGGCCAACGCCGCCTGGAACGGGGGTTATTGCGCCTGCAATGCCAAGGGCTGCGTCATAATCAACATCCCCGCATAGCTTACCATTTTCCATACGGTTAATTCCGACATCAATAACAATAGCATCTTTCTTAATCCAGCTAGCTTTGACCATTTTTTCACAGCCAACTGCCGCGATAAGGATATCTGCTCTACTACATACTTCTTCGAGATTTTTAGTGCGGGAATGCGCCATTGTAACGGTGCAGTTTTCCTGTAGCAAAAGCTGCGCCATTGGTTTTCCAAATAGCAATGAGCGCCCGATAACAACCGCTTCCATGCCGCTTAAGTCTTTAACTACGCTCTTAATTAATAAGATGCTTCCTTGTGGAGTGCATGGAACCATTCCCTCTATTCCTGCAACCAGCGCACCTGCATTTATTAAATTCAGCCCATCGACATCCTTTTCAGGAGAGATAAGCTGCACCAAGCGATCACTATCTAAATGTGCGGGCAAAGGGAGTTGAAGCAAAATTCCGTCGACGCTATCATCATTGTTAAGAGCATTGATTGTGGTTTCGATAGCTTCGTTGGTTGTATCCTCGGGGAGGCGACGCTCAATGCTTTGGATACCTGTTTTCTCGCACGCTTTGATTTTATTGCGTACATAAACTTTTGACGCTGGGTCTTCGCCTACTAAAATCACAGCCAGAGCGGGCTTTTGCGCCATCTTTGAAACTATGTCGGCTAGCTCTTCTTTTAATGCTTTGGCAATTGCTTTGCCGTCAATAATTTGTGTCATAAATCAAAATCCTAGTAAGGGAAAATTATCGAGGCCAGAATTTGCAAGCCTATAATTATAATTAGCGGCGTGAAATCAATTCCTCCGATTGGCGGAACATATTTTCTTACAGGCACAAAAACAGGGTCAGTAAGTTTTTTAAGTAAAGCCGTTAACTTAACCGCTGCGTCATTTTCTTCGTTAACGATATCAAATGCGATAAGCCAGCTCATCACAACATTGATAATGATTATAAGGATATATGTGTTTATAAGAAATGAAATAATGGCAAAAAGAAACATGCTTAACTCTTGTTATTTGATTTAGGTTATATATCTTATATATGCCTTGATCTTAAAGTAAAAGTCCTGTTTTAAAATAAAATATGTTATAATCTAATTATGTTTGGAATTGATCCGTTAACGGTTGCATCGCTATTAGTGTTGGCAGGGAATAGTGTTTCCTGCCCTACGCATGAGCCAACCAAAATAAATATAATCCCTCATACCGAGGAAGTTAAATACGATTCCTCACAAACATTAAAGAAAATACAAACCTATAGTACAGATACGGTTGATCCATATGGCTTTCATGGAACTACTATAACGCAGGGCTTTATGATGGGGCAGGTGGGCTTATCGCATAAAACCAGCTTTGGTCAGGTGAATAATGCTAAATATGGTTATGCCTGCATTTGGTATAAGGATATCACCGTCAATATCAAGATAGACCCGACAATTGTTATCGCAAAAGAGCTTTATAGGGATAGATGTATGCGCAAAGCTATTATTGGCCATGAGCTAAAGCATGTGCGCGTTGATCGTGAAATTGTCAATAAATATGCCAAATCAATGGGCAATAAGCTTGTAGCTGCGCTTAGATCAAGATTTTCTGCGGGGCCAATGCGCATAGAGGATATTCCCAACACCTCCAAGAAAATGCAGCGCGTGGTTAGTCAGATTTTGGATCTCGAATATCAAAAGCTTGGAATTGAGCGGCAAGAGCGTCAACGCGCCGTTGATAATTTAGAAGAATATGAAAGCGTAGATGACAAATGCCCTGCTTTCGAAAAGAAAAAGAAGAAAATATATTCTGATTTATTGCGGTAGTTATTTATAGCATTTTAGCGTCATTCCTGCACTCACCATGTCATTCCTGCGCCCACCACCGTCATTCCAAACTTGATTTGGAATCCATGGATTACACGGATAAACCGTGTAACAGGCAAGCCGTGTAATGACGAAAGGGGCAAATGTCTTTTAGGGGTTTATTCCCTGCAGCTTGCTACGCCCTTTGTCATTGCGAGGAGAGTTAGCGACGTGGCAATCTAGTCGGTTTGGATTGCTTCACTACGTTCGCAATGACGCCATGGATACCCCGTAGCTTGCTACGAGGGTGGTCAATAAAAAAGCGGTTCACAAAGAAACCGCTTTAAATATTCTTATAAATTTAACAACTACAATTAAGCTGCTTTTGCAGCCTTATCCAATGCGCTTTGAGCTGTTTTAGCAATAGCTGCAAACTGCTCTGGCTCACGGATAGCGATATCGGATAGAACTTTACGATCTAAATCAATATTAGCCAGTTTCAAGCCATGCATAAAAGTTGAGTATGTCAGATCATGCAAACGCGCAGCCGCATTGATACGTTGTATCCATAAAGCGCGGAAAGTACGTTTCTTAACGCGACGGTCACGATAAGCGTATTGACCTGCTTTTTCAACAGCTTGCACTGCGGTGCGGAAACAATTTTTTCTGCGGCCGTAGTAACCTTTAGCTTGTTTAATAACTTTTTTGTGTCTAGCGTGGGAGCTAGCTCCACCTTTAACTCTTGCCATGGTCTATTTCTCCCCTTCGGTTTTCTTCGCGTAAGGCTTGCTTTTGCGCTTACGTGCATATGGTAGAAAGTTGCGAAGAACTTTGCGTTCCTCAACATCGCTCATCACGCCAAGTGCGCGAGCTTTACGCTTCATCTTTTTAGGTTTGTTCATCATCATGTGGCTAGTGAAAGCTGCTTTGGCTTTAACGCGGCCTTTTGCGGTTACTTTGAACCGCTTTTTCGCACTGGAGTGCGTTTTCATTTTCGGCATTTCTATCTCCTCAAGGTTTAAGGGTTAAATTTTAAGTGGCTGAGGCATGCCGAACACATATAAGCCAAGCCACTTTTACTATAGAGGTGGGTTATACACACCCATCGAGTCAAAAATCAAGTTAATTCTTTAAATCATTGCGCAGATTCTCATCCATAGATTTCACCTTATCAATGAAATGCATAATATCAGGCAGGAATGGGGCATCTTTGGGTGAGGTCTCATAGGCTTTTCGCAGCAATTTTAACGCTTGTTTCTTTTGATTGCGCTCGGCGTGACGCAGGCCTTTTGCAAAGTAGGCCGTGGCGCGTTGTAGCTGTAAATCTTTATTATCTGCGTCATCTATTAATGCGCGGCTTAACAGCTCAATGGCTTTGTCTAGCTTATCATTTGCGATATAAGTACCAGCTAATTGTGAGGTAAGCTCAATATTGCTTTTATCGTGATTTAGCATTTCCAGTAGATGCTGCTCTTCTTTTATGGAGGAGATATGCTGGGTGCTGGCTGGTTTTGATGATAAAGCGGGCGAGCCTGTTAGCATATATATAACCAATGAAAACAAAGGTATAATCAGCATAAGAGCATAACAGC
>JAMONE010000004.1 GCA_027066695.1 Micavibrio sp.
GACCGCGTTCCTGATGAAGAGCTATTTCCTGATGTTCTGGTTACCATAAAGTGCGAGAGTGACCCCTCTATCAAAGATTGCATGGCAACGGCGGATGCGAAATCTTCGCGAGAAATTACAATTTATTGTGACGATGATTTACAGCAAACCGATGGCTATAAAGAATTTTATGATAAAACCCAGCATTTAAGAATTTAATAAATAAAAATGTAAGAAATGTTGTTATTTACTTGATTCATTCTGCGTTCTTTATCATAAAATAGTAATCATGCTGCTCATAAATTTAAAGAATATCATTTTCATTGTCTTACTATCTTTTGCTATATCGCTTGGTAGTGAAGATTCATATGCCAAAAATGACGACATTTTTAGTAATTCTGGGCTGCCATTGCCGCGTTTTGTCTCTTTAGCTAACAAGGAAACAAATGTAAGAGCAGGGCCAGGGCAGAAATATCCGATCAAATGGGTATTAAATCGTAAGGGCTTGCCGATAGAAGTTATCCTCGAATTTGATCACTGGCGTAAGATAAAAGACCATGAAGGGGCAGAGGGATGGGTTTTTCACTCACTTTTATCAGGAAAAAGAACAGCCATTATTATTGGCTCTGACCCTGCTTATGCATATGAAAAGCCACCAGTAAACAACACTAAAAAACCACGTGTTTCCATATACTTAGAGCCCTTTGTTATTGTAACACTTGATCGCTGTAAGGGCGATTGGTGCAAGGTTTCTACGTCGGGTTATTCGGGGTGGATGAAAAGAAAATTGCTTTGGGGTGTTTACGAAAGCGAAAATATTGATTAGAATCATATTCGCGGCGCTTCGCTGCGTCTAATTTATTCCTTCCTTCAACCTTATTTACAATTCTGTATAGGTTTCGATTCAAAATGTTTGCACTTACTAATAAACCTGAAATGGGATCCCGTTTCTACTCCGCACTGATTCAGCTTGCGGCTGATCATGAACGTGGTATCGACGGCATGAAAGTTATCCAGCATATGGCTGGAGTGCTTGTGGAGACATATTTCCTTTTCGATGATTCGGATCTTGCGATGCAGGCCAGCTTTAAAAAGCTTTCATCATTGCTCGATTGCCATCCTGAAACAGGAATGCTTGCGCCTTACGCGCTTCCTCCTGCTCATATAATTGATATGGAGACCGAGCGCGGGCGTTTGGCTGCGCGTGTGTTCTTTGAGGAATGGCTTGATTGTGATTTTGAGCTGCACGATCTTATCTTAACTGTTTTCCATCATGTGATTATTGGCTGGGAAGATATGGGTGTGCCGCGCGGCGAAACGCTGCGCTTGCTTATGGAATGTGTGAAGAAGGCTATGGCTTTTGAAATCGCGGCGCAAGAGCTGTGTGATGTTTCTATAGAATATCAGTTAGGTCGTAAGGGCTGGACTATTGGTGATTGCATAGTGGCTCTTAGCGGTATTTCGGGGCAACGTTTGGCAATGTCTCTTGGTAGCTCGGAAATGGACGAGTTTTTTAGAGGCTCTGATTTGCCTGATAATCTGGATCGCATTGTGTTCAATATGACGCAAGAGGCTGTGCGCCTTGGTGTTCCTGCTGGTAGTGACTGGCGTTTTGGCTTGGCGGCGAATGATATGCCGATAAACGCCCCTGTGGAGCTTGTGCGAGAGCTTGAGCCACGTTGTTTGCGCTTTTTCCGCGCTATTGGGTTGAATGGATCATATGATCAGGCTGTGGCTTGCGCAAAGGCCGCAGGGCGCATGATTGCTGTGGCCTCTGGTGGTGAGTTGCCCGAAATTGAGCCTGCAATAGCTAAGCCTTTGGCTATGGCTGCAATTACTGAGAGCTATAAATTTGTGTGCCTTGATTTCGATATAGCTTCTTATTAAAACCTCTTGCCCCAACCGTTATAACTTCGTATAAATCTATCTGTAATAAAAACAGAGAGAGATTATGAGCTTTATACAAAAACCTAGTTATAGCTATGATGAAATTATTACTTGCGCAGAAGGCGATATGTTCGGCAAGGGCAATGCCCAGCTTCCATTACCGCCGATGCTAATGCTTGATCGTATTACCAATGTCTCCCTTGATGGCGGCGCGAATGGTAAGGGCGTTATCGAAGCGGAATTTGATATTCACCCTGATTTATGGTTCTACAAATGCCACTTTAAAGGCGATCCTGTTATGCCAGGTTGTTTAGGGCTTGATGGCTTGTGGCAGCTTCTGGGTTTTTACCTTGGCTGGACTGGCGCAAAGGGCTCTGGTCGTGCGCTTGGCGTTGGCGAGATTAAGCTCGCCGCGATGGTTACTCCTGATAAAAAGCTTTTGAAATATGTTGTTGATATTAAGCGCGTGATGAACGGTAAGCTTGTTTTGGGCATAGCTGATGGTCATGTTTATATTGATGATGAAAAAGCTTATAGTGTAAAAGGCTTAAAAGTCGGGCTGTTCGATAATTCGGGTGAGTGATAGGAAACTGTCATCCCGAGCGAAGCCGGAGGGATCTTAAGATCTCTCCACTACGTGTTCGAGATGACAAACACATAATAGAAGGAAGAAAATATGCGCCGTGTTGTAATAACAGGAATGGGGATCATTTCTTGTATCGGGAATAATAAGGAAGAGGTCTTGGAATCTCTTAAAAGTGGTAAGTCAGGTATTACTGCTTGTGAGGAATATGCAGAGCTTGGTTTTCGCTCTCAAATTCATGGTAAGCCCGATATCGTGCTTAAAGATCATATTGATAAGCGGTTGCTGCGTTTTATGGGCGATGCGGCTGGCTATAATCATTTGGCTATGGAGCAGGCTATTGCTGACTGCGGGCTTGGGCAGGACGTTATCAGCAATGAGCGCACGGGCATTATTATGGGCTCTGGCGGGCCGTCAACGTCTGCGCAAGTCGCTGCCGCTGATATCACCCGTGAGAAAAGCCCAAAGCGCGTAGGGCCGTTCGCAGTGCCAAAATGCATGAGTTCGACTTGCTCGGCTACTATTGCTACTAATTTCAAGATTAAGGGCGTTAATTATTCGATTTCCTCGGCCTGTTCAACTTCGGCGCATTGTATTGGTAATGCTACGGAATTGATCCAATGGGGCAAGCAAGATGTTATGTTTGCTGGCGGCGCGGAAGAGCTTAACTGGGCATTGTCAGTGCTGTTCGATGCGATGGGCGCGATGTCGTCCAATTATAATGATACACCTGAAAAAGCCGCGCGTGCTTATGATGCAAATCGTGATGGCTTTGTGATTAGCGGCGGAGGCGGGGTTTTGGTTCTTGAAGAGTTGGAACATGCTAAAGCTCGCGGAGCAAAGATATATGCCGAAATCACAGGATACGGCGCAACGTCTGATGGTGCAGATATGGTAGCGCCTAGCGGTGAGGGCGCGGTTCGCTGTATGAAGCAAGCTTTATCAACGGTGAAAACGCCTGTGACATATATCAATACTCACGGAACGTCTACTCCTGCTGGCGATATAACCGAGCTTAATGCCGTGCGTGAGGTGTTTGAGCCGCTAGATCAAGCTATGCCGCACATTAGTGCGACCAAATCCATGACAGGGCATTCTTTGGGCGGCACTGGCGTTCAAGAAGCTATCTACTCGCTTCTTATGATGGAGAATGATTTTGTTGCTCCTAGCATCAATATTGAAACTTTGGATGAGGGCGCAAAAGACATGCCAATCGCGCAACAGCGCATTGATAATGTCAAACACGAAACCGTGATTTCTAACAGCTTTGGCTTTGGTGGCACTAACTGTACCTTGGCGATGAGTAGGTATGAGGGTTAATCTAAACCGCGTCATACTCGCACAAAGCAAAGCTTTGTAAAACTGCGGGTATCCATAAAAGGCAGCAGCTTTGCTGCTGACATAGTCAGATCCCCTTAGTATGAATTTTGCTAAAGCAAAATCAAGGGGATGGCATATTTAAGAAGGTGAAAATGGACATAGATTTAGGTTTAAATGAATGGTTGTTTGTGCTGGTAGCTGTAATTTGTAATATTATCGCTTACAGGCTTCGGGAAGATTATTTTTCAGCTATATCGTTAGGTGCATTATTATCCGCATTGTTGAACGCCTTTATGGTCATTGTAGTAGCTTTTTGGAAGGGAAACGGCGACTCTTCCTTTTTTATTCTGTCTATTATTGTATTTTTTTTGATGTATGGTATTACCTTTGTTGGTTCACTTATACTTTATTTTGTGTGGTACATGATTGCTTCTGTATGGGATATAATAGGCGCCATTAGGGAAAGGAATAACAATGACCATGAATGAAGATTATATTTAAATATGGTAGATATTGGAAATAATTTGCCAGATGAGGAAAAATTAAATAGAGACATGACTGGTGTTATTGCTCAAAAGCTTTTGGTGTTTTTTAAACATTCTTTTGTTGCTCTTGTAACATCATTTATTGTTTCGTTTGTAACATCATTGGACGAACGTTCTATAGACGAAGCATTTTATTCTTCATTAGATTTCATTTTGATAGGGGTTGTTACTTTACCATTATTGGTCGGATCTTTGTTTTTTGATAATTTTTCAATTGCAATGGGTTCTTTTTCAATATTTTTTCTTGTTTTGGCTATAAGGTTTAGGCGCTTTTGGTTTTGTTATGTTTTTTCGAGCTTATCGTTTTTGTTATCAGCAATTTTGATGAATGCTCTTATGGGGATTTAAGTTTTATTAAAGGATGAATTACT
>JAMONE010000005.1 GCA_027066695.1 Micavibrio sp.
AAAGTGCTAATGCAAAGCTGCGCACTTTTCTTTCCAACCGTCAATATGTTCATGTGCGAGGATAAATACACAAATATTGCAGAGTTGTCCAGCTTTTATTTGGTTTATGTAAAAAATTATAGAGATGCAAGTTTCTCTTGCAGCATCAACATGTCCATCCATGCTGATTTTTTCTGCATCGGCGTTTTAATTAATGTGCTCATTGGGTGAATTACTATTGCAGGAATAGATGCGCCACCATCAATTCCAACGCCCTTTGTTTGGGGCGTGTAATCATGCCATGATTTACGAAGCCGTGATATGCTTTCACTGCGCCCTAGTAATGATTTTGCCGTCAAGCCACCGCACAGGACTATAATCTTAGGCTGGACAAGCTGGATGTGACGCTCAATAAAGGGCAAGCTCACCTCTATTTCAGCCGAGGACGGGGTGCGATTTCCCGGAGGCCTCCAATTCAATATATTACTCATGTAAATACCGCTATCAGAATTATCCGCGCCGCGATCAATGCCAATGCAAGCAAGCATCTTATCTAAAATCTGACCTTCTACGCCTGCAAAAGCCTTGCCCAAGCGATCATCATCAGCCGCAGGAGCATCCCCGATAAGCATAATTCGCGCATCTGGATTTCCATCGGCAAACACCATATTTGTTGCAGTTTTTTTCAGAGTTACACCATCGAAATCAGCAATAAGCTTATGCAGCTCCTCTAATGTATTTACCGCCCCGACCAGTCGAGCGGCCTTTTCATAGTCATCCGATTTACCCAAAAACACAGGAACATCCATCGCCGCTTTAGCATTTTTTGCTGCGCTCATTACAGGCATAGCCACGCTAGGCGAGATTTTCTCAACCACAGCCATGCGATCCATCACCTCGTCCAAAAGCGTATCAGTCACGCCCTGATCGACATACCACTCAAGCGCGGTTATAAGCTCCTTATGCATAGCTGCATCCATAGAGGAAGATTCCTTACTTTTATTAAAGAAATAGGGTAGAGTAACTATGCTTAAAAATAAAGAGAGAAATAGCATTATGACAGTTTCGATAAGAGATGACAGAGAGAATATGGAATATGATGTCGTTATTATTGGCGCAGGGCCATCTGGATTGTCATGTGCTATTCGCCTTAAGCAACTTAATGCAGATATTAACATATGTATTTTAGAAAAAGGATCGGAAGTAGGTGCGCATATACTCTCAGGCGCAGTGTTTGAACCACGCGCATTGGATGAGCTTATTCCTGATTGGAAAGACAAAGATGCGCCGCTCACCTGCCCTGCCACTAAAGATAAATTCGCATTTCTTACTAAAAATCACGCTATTGCCCTACCTGCGCCGCCGCAAATGCATAATAAAGGTAATTACATTATATCGCTTGGGAATTTATGCCGTTGGCTGGCTGGTTATGCAGAAAATCTCGGCGTTGAGATATTTTGCGGCTTTGCTGCTAGCGAAGTGCTTTATAACGAGCAAGGCGCGGTTATCGGCGTTGCCACGGGGGATATGGGGCTAGATAAAGGCGGCAATAAAACCGAGCAATTCGAAGCAGGAATGGAGCTTCACGCCCGACAAACCATCTTCGCAGAAGGCTGTCACGGCTCACTCACTAAAGAGTTAATCAATAAATATGACTTACGCAAGAACAGCGATCCGCAAACTTACGGCCTTGGCATTAAAGAGCTGTGGGAAATTGATCCTTCCAAACATAAACAAGGGCTGTGTCAGCATACAATTGGCTGGCCAATGGATAGCCAAACATACGGTGGCTCATGGATCTATCATATGGAAGACAACATAATTTCTATTGGTTTTGTCACTGGGCTTGATTATAAAAATCCGTATTTATCACCATATGAGGAAATGCAGCGTTTCAAAACTCACCCTAAAATTAAACCACTATTAGAAGGCGGACGACGTTTAGCATATGGCGCACGTACGCTTGTAGAGGGTGGCTTTCAATCATTGCCTAAACTAACCTTTGCGGGCGGGCTATTGATCGGTGATACGGCTGGATTCTTAAATGTCCCGAAGATCAAAGGCAATCACACAGCCATGAAATCAGGCATGGTTGCTGCGGAAAGTATCTATGATAAGCTACAAGCCTATGGCTTGGAATGCTCTGAATATAGCGATAATATTAAAGATACATGGCTATGGGATGAACTGAAATCTGTGCGCAATATCCGCGCTGGCTTTCATAAGGGATTACTCGCAGGCCTTATTAATGCTGCTATCGAGACCTTTACAGGTGGCAAGCTTTCCAGAACCTTAAAAAACCACGCAGATCATGAGCAATTGGAAAAAACGGCACTGCACAAGGTAATAGAATATCCAAAGCCAGATGGTAAAATCACATTTGATAAGCTAAGCTCTGTGCAGCTTTCCAATACTAACCACGCAGAAAACCAACCCTGCCACTTAAAATTAAAGGATAGTGCCATTCCTATATCTGTGAATTTACCAGAATATGGCGAACCTGCTCAAAACTATTGTCCCGCAGGTGTATATGAAATTATTGAACTGGAAGGAGAGCAGCCGCGCTTACAAATTAATTCTCAAAATTGCGTGCATTGCAAAACTTGTGATATAAAAGATCCATTACAAAATATAAATTGGTGCGTACCTCAAGGAGGCGGAGGACCAAACTACCCGAACATGTAACTATTTTAACCTTTCTTGCGTATAATAATTTATTAAGACATAAGGAATTTATATAATATGATGCGTTTATCTCTTGTTATTGCATTATGTGCTGCTGTAATAATGCCAAGCACAGCCTCTTACGCGCAGCAAAGCATGCAAGCGGGTAATTACCTTGCTGGACGCTTTGCGCAATCTCAACATGATTGGAAAAATGCAAATATATTCATCAATAAACTAATGGATACCAGCATTACGCCTGCAAATATATTGCAACGTGCAATGATATTATCTATGGGATCAGGAGATGCTGAAAATGCAATCAAGCTTGCCAAGCAAATTAAATCTCAAAACCCCTCAATGTCCAATACAATTATAGAAATATTTTTAATAACCGAAGCATTTAAACAAAAAGACTATAAGAAAGCCAATTCCCTATTGGATAATATGCCAGATAACGGGACAACAAAATTTATTACTCCCTTTATTGAAGGCTGGCTAGCTGCGGCGCAAGGTAATTTAGATATAAACAACCTTAGAAATAATACCGCGCAACTTTATCACGCAATCTTAATTTCAGACTTCTTGGATAACCATAAAGATATAGAGAAAATCATTGATAAATCCCTTAATATCAATGACATAAACATTGGTGAGCTTGAGCGGGTTGCTGATTTATATGCTCATGTCGGACTTAAAGATAAAGCGTTAGGGCTGTATCGGGAGATATTAAGCAACATACCAGAACATGACGCTGCAAAAGACAAGATTGAAAAACTGGAAAAAGGCTTAACCAAACCACTTTTCAAAAAATTAACAACAGCAAATAACGGAATGGCCAAAGCCTTTTATGATATTGCTGCCATCTTGCATAATGAAGAAAATGACGAAAGCGCACGCGTTTTTTCAAATGTTGCATTATATCTTAACCCCAAGATGACAAATCCAAAATTTTTGCTGGCTGATATAAATACAAGCCATAAACAATATGGCGCGGCTATTTCCTATTATAAATCAGTTCCTAAAAGTGATAGCGAATATCTATATGCCCAACATAAAATAGTGGATATATATGAAGATATGGAACGCTTTGACGAGGCGTTATCCCTGCTTAAAACCTTGCTACATAATTATGATGATGTTGATAGCTTTATAAAAATGGGGGATTTGCACAGAAATCAAAGCAACTTTGGACTAGCTATAAAAGCCTATGATAATGCTATTGATAAAATTGGCGGGACAATAACCGAGGATTACTGGCATCTACACTATATGCGCGGCATCGCATATGAACAAATGGACAACTGGAAACGCGCAGAAGAAGAGCTTCAAGCAGCTTTGACATTTCAACCAGATCATCCTTATATTCTAAATTATTTAGGGTATGCGTGGGCTGATAAAGGCGTTAACTTGCAAAAATCATTGGAAATGATTAAACGCGCCGTTGCTCTTCGCCCGTCAGATGGGTATATAACGGATTCGCTAGGGTGGGTTATGTATCGCGTTAAAGACTATAAAAATGCAGTGCCAGTATTAGAAAGGGCAGCGCAGTTACTCCCCTATGATCCAACCGTAAATGATCACCTTGGTGATGCATATCTGAAAGTTGGGCGCGTATTAGAGGCCAAGTTTCAATGGCAACGCGCGGTAAATCATTCTGATGATCAAAAGCAAATAAAAGAAATCAAGAAGAAGCTTTCCTCAAATTTTAAGAATATAAAGAAATAAAATAATATTATGGGTAAAGACAATAAGAAAATAATAACAGTCTTTGCACCAGCAAAAATTAATTTATTTTTGCATATAACAGGCAAGTTAAGCAATGGCTACCACACGCTTGACTCGCTTGTCAGCTTTGCTGATATTGGTGATCTCATTACAATAGAAGAGGCCGCAGAATTTTCCTTTCATATAAAAGGAGCGTTTGCAAAAGAATTAATTCATAACAGCCATAGCAATAATCTTGTAGTTAAGGCCGCTAAAGCTTTGTCACAAATATCAAATAACCCACTTAATGTTAGAATAACCCTAGATAAAAATCTACCGTTATCCGCAGGAATTGGCGGAGGATCATCCAACGCCGCAGCTTGTATTTGGGGGCTGCAAGAATTATGGGGTTTGGCGCATGATGCGGATTATACACGGCCATTAATGATACAATTAGGCGCAGATATTCTTGTTTGCCAATATTGCAAACCCAGTATTATGCGCGGCATAGGTGATATTATTACGCCCGCACCGATAATGGAAGAAATCCCTATATTACTTGTAAATCCAATGATTTCATGCTCTACGCCAGATGTTTTTCTTCACCATAGTGATGCATTTAAAAAAGAGGTTACAATGCCCTCGCAGTTTGAAGATATTTTTGATTTAGTTAAATACTTAAACACTCTTGAAAATGATTTGTTTAAACCAGCCATAAAATTAGTTCCTGAAATCAGCAATGTAATAAATGCAATTGCGTCACAAGAACACTGCCTAATTTCTCGCATGAGCGGGTCAGGAGCTAGTTGCTTTGGCTTATTTAAAGACATTGATAACGCCAAACAAAGCGCAAAGGCAATTAAAGCAGAAAACCCCGATTGGTGGATCAAAACTGGATGGCTAAACCGCCCTGAACGATATTAAATTAACTAGATCTAATCTGAGTTAAGAATCCATCAACCGCGCCTTTAAGATTACGAGACACCTTAGAAACATCGCCAGAAACTTCAATTAATGTTTCAACAGACTCTCCTGTTTCACCAACATTTCTTTGCACCTCAACCATTATTTGTGAAGTATTCTGCGCACCTCTGGATGCTTCGGCAACACTGCGTAGTATCTCTGAGGTTGTTGCATTTTGTTCATCCACTGCGGCGGATATACCAGTAACGGATTCATCAATATCAGATATATTTGCCATGATGCTTTGCATTGCATTAACAGTATCACTAGTTGCGGATTGAATATCATTGATACGTGAATTAATCTCGCCAGTTTTCGCACTGGTTTCAGTGGCAAGTTTCTTAACCTCATCAGCAACAACTGCAAAACCACGTCCAGCATCTCCAGCTCTAGCCGCCTCGATTGTAGCGTTTAACGCCAAAAGATTTGTTTGCTCTGCAATATCTTGGATAGCAACAACAACCTCGCCAATATTACTAACAAGCTCACTTAGGTTTTCAACTGTATTATTAGCTTCATTAGCGTTTTCAGCCGTATCATTTGATTTGTCCTTAGCAAGTGATATCTGTGAAGCAATCTCCGCGCTGCTAGCTGACATTTCCTCCATAGCAGCCGCAACCATATTAACACTTTCACTTGATTCCTCAGATGATTTAACAACGCTTTCACTTGCTTTACCAGTCTCATCTGCCAAGGTTTTCATTGTGCCTGCCGTTGCTTGCAAATCATCAGAAGACGCTGTCATACTAGTGATAAAGCCACTTACATTTGTCTCAAAATCATCTGCTAAATTAGACATTAATTGACGTTTTTCTTCCTCTGCATGTTTTGCAGCTTCTTCTTGCTCACTTTTCAAACGCTCAGTTTCCAGAGCATTATCCTTAAATATAATGAGCGCATCAACCATTTTACCCATTTCATTAGCTGTTCTTTCTGGAAGCTCAATATCTAAATTTCCATTTGCAATTTCTGTCATTGCTGTAGCAACTCCGCCAAATGAATTAGTTAAAATTCTTATTATAAGTGTAGATAATATAATAGTTGCAAATAATGAAACCACTACAATAATCAGCTCTTTTATCAATTTACTATCGGAATAATGTTTAATATTTTCCATTTTTTTCAGCAAATCAACAGACAAAGAATCTTCTATTTTTTTAAGACCGTTAATCTTTTTAGTAATTGTATCAAACCAATATTTGCCACTAATACCCTGTAAATCTCCAGCAAGACCACCATCAAAGGCTATTGCACGCATTCTATCAACGTCTTTACTTGCGTTGCTATCCATTACTTCATCATATATATTTTTTTGTTCTTCCGTAGCGTATGAGAGAAAAATATGATTGTATGTATCTTGAGTACTGATCAAAGACTTGAATTTATCCATTGCAGCTAATGTAAATTTACCCCCAGCAAATGCGTTAGCACCGACGGCGCGTTCAATTCCCGCTCGCTCCTTACCTTGAAGGAAATTACTATACCCAACAATAGCTATAACAACCTCTGGATTTAAACTAACATTGGCCATATGAGCAATTAAATTTAAGTTTTTAGCATTTAAACCAGTGTAGAATCCTATTGCTTCTTTAGCTGATACTGATAACTCATCAACACGAGAGCGAATATTATCCAATTTCTCTAACTCTTCAAATAAATCATTATATTTACTTTGAAAAACTCTTCCATAAAGCTCTGAGTCAAAATCAGATGTAAACTTATTAAGCTCCTCTCGCTTTTTATTTGTATTCTCGCGCTGAGCTCTTAACTCAGAAGAAAAACGCTGACCATTACTACCTACAAAAACAGCCGTTGCACCGCGTTCTTTTTGTTGCTCATGAACAAGATTACTCATTTTAACAGATAATTCTGACAAAATATGTAGTTGCCCTATATCATGACTAACACTGATTTCTTCAGTGATAAGCGTAGCGGAAAAAAATATGGCAACAAAAGTTGGAACTAAAACTGCCAAAATAATAGCCTTGGAAACTTTCATATTTTTGATAAAATTCATATTATATCTTCTTTCAAAATAAATATTTATGTTGAATTACATGATACGCAGACACAGAAATTGGGTGCAAGAGCACCACTAAGATAACATCAGTGTATAGATTTCTCAAAAAATAACCAACTATTTTTTTATTAAGCGACGTTACTTTTACTAATAAATCCATATTTAGCCACAAACTCACCAAATATCGTAATAGACTTAAGTATATGTGGAGCATATTTTTCAATAAAAGCTTGATCGAGAGATGCGCCACTTTGATACGCTGCTAACGCGGCTGCGCCGTCATAGTCACAACCAGATAAACGCAATGTAAGCACATCTTCTTCCGCGCCAAAAGCCTTTCCAGGAAGAGTGGCAAGATTATATTCATTAAGCAATATTTCATGAATATCCTGCGAGGTATTAAGGCCGTTTACCGCAAAAGCTTCGCGGAAAGGTTCAAAATCAGGATAGTTATAAAACGCGCCTTGCGCCATAGGGGCAATAATCCCATGGCTTTGCAAACCTTTGGATATAGTTTTATTCATCAATGAATGAATATCAGTGCATTCTTTTATATGATCTTCAATATCTTGATGACCCTTATATGCTTCAACGCAAGCTTGCTGCACTGGCGCAGACACACAAGACCATGTCTCACTAATGATACAGCGCATAGCATTATGCAGCCCATCAACGCCTTTAGGGATAAAACCAACGCCTATGCGCCATCCACCAAGAGATAAATGCTTGGAAAGGCCAGTCGTTACAGCCGTAATTTCAGCGGCGTGCGGAGCGATGGTGCGGTATTTACCATCGAAACTAACAAAACCGTAAATCTCATCGGAAATAATTAAAACGCCCTCCTCCTGACAAATTTTAGCAATTGCCGGAAGCTCCTCAGATGGAATGCTAAGTCCTGTAGGATTGCTTGGCGCATTTATAATAATTTTGCTTGGATTCTTACCTTGAGCGCGGGCATCTGTAATAGCTTTTCTTAAGGCTTCAGGATCAATATGATAGCCTGCATCATCAAGAATTGTTGGCACTTTTATAACATCAGTATGCAGCATTTTTGCCTGTGGATCATAGCTAACCCAGCTAGGAACTGGCATAAGCAAATCGCCCTCAATTGCCATTTGTAACGCATATAAAATAAGCTTGCTACCTGGCGCAACAATAATATCGGTTGCATCAATATATGCGTCGCCATAGATCGGGCGATAATATTCACGCACCGCATCAACCAAATCATTAAGTCCGTCTACGGTCAGATATTCCTTCCTATGAGCTGCGTCAGCCAATGCATTTTTCAAGCGATCAGGCACAGGGAAAGGCGATTCACCAAAACCCATATGATAAACCGTCTCATCATTTGCACGCTTTGCATGGACAAGATCATTTGCCCAAAGCGTTGGAGAGTGAGGAAGCTCACGAATTATTTTTGTTAGTTCAATCATCTTGGTTCGTCCATTTATTTAAAATTATGCTGCATAAGTTCTTTTATTTTCTTTGGCTTTCTCAAAGTAATCAGTGCCAAAACTCTCTATTAATGAGGAAACAAGTCCGCCATATTTCTCATGCTCAGGCCGCCTTGAATCATATATAATTCTATCTTCATAACCAGAAATCCATAATGCTTCAGGGTTTCTCTTCGCTATAATTAAATCACCTTGAGAGCTTGCCGAATACGGTGAACGGTGAGATTTAAATATAACCAAGCCATCACCAAACAACTCCTTAACCGCAATTTGCAAGGCCATTGGTAAGATATCAAAATCTATAGTATCATCTGTAATCTTATCAATAACGCTAATAACCTCCATTTTACCCCATGAAGTAGACATAGAAAAGCGTGATCGCGCAGTATCAGATAGCCCCTTCATTGCCTCATTATGGATGTGCCATGCTTCTTCCACGGGAACAGAAAAAGCTTTATGCCCCTCAATATCACGCCCTTGGAACATATATTTCGGGCGAATACCCATACGGCGGCACTCTTCGTGCAAGATGCGTAAAGACGGCTCATCATCATTAACCCGCAAAATCATAGGGGTTTGATTTTCCATCGTAACGAAACTAAGACTCAGCATATTCTCAACGGCAGCTTTTGACACATCCATCCATTTATAGCCTGGCCCATTATGATTAGGGATATAATTATTATCCTCATCACGCTCCAAAAACTCATCGGGATGCGAGAAATGCGAGACAATATATAAATGCATATGCGGAAATTCATCATGAATAATGCGAAAACTATCCGCCAAAGCTTTATCAAAACGCTCTGGCCTAAAGGCAATTTCTTTAGTACCAAAACGCAATATACTAACGCCAGCCTGACCAGCAGCCACAGCGAATCTATATAAAGTGCGATTAGGCAGCACCATAATATCACCGCCCGAAAGCAACAGCTCACGGATAGGATAGCGACGCTCGCCCGTCTCAGGATCAATACCGCCATTTTCTTCTAATGTGCGGTTATAATTAATGATATAATCACGAAGTTCTTCAGGGCGCGTGCTGATCTTTCCCGTGTCTTTATTGAACAAATCCAAACGATAACAATATCGGCAATGCGCAGAACATGTCGGAGAAGAATAACCCAGCACGATCTCGTCATATTTATGCAGCAATTTTCCGTGCAAGCTATTACTGCTTGGCGTGAAATTCATTTGATTAGACGGATCTTTTGCCCCTTCCATAGAAGTTGTTTCATTCAAACGCGGTAAAATCAACGCAGCAATCGGAAGGCTTGGCGGCATCTTCGGCACTAGAACCTTACCATCCTCATCTATAAGCTCTTCACCAATAGTCAGAGCCTGATAATGCGGATTTGTGCCAAACATCATGCGCTTATCAACGCCTTTTGCTTTCATTTCGGCATATTCATCTTCGTCATAAATACTATGCAACAATTCATCCACGCGGCGATGTGAAAAACGTCCGCGCAATGGCCTTATATGCTTCATTTTTGTTTTCGGGATATCAGTCCCACGACTAGAGATAATTGTATTCTCCATGTCCAACCTCAAATTATTGTCTACTTCTAAAGCCGAGCTTCCTCTTGTTTTCACAAAAAAGCAACAAAAAAAGCATGGTAAAGCACTGTTTTTTCAATGTTTTTTATGTGCGGTGCAGCAACAAAAAATAAATGTAATTAATTTTATTAACTTTTTTAAACACTTACAGATATAATTATTTTTTGCGCTTGCAGCATTTTTAAAATATTAAAAAGAGCATGGGGCTTCAAACCGAATCTGATCCCCGCCATCGGGATGATAAATCATTAATTTATGAGCATGAAGTTGAAGCCTGCTTTCTGCCTTATATGCTTGCTCATGTGCATAAAAATCATCACCAAGAATAGGATGGCCAAGCTCTGCCATATGAACACGTAATTGATGGGTTCGCCCTGTTATCGGATATAAAGCCATGCGCGTTACGCCGCCATCCTCGCGCTCTAAAACCTCCCAGTTAGTTTGTGCGGCTTTGCCGTTTTCATGATCTACCATTTGCAGCGGCCTGTTTGGCCAATCACAAATAAGTGGCAAATCAACAAGCCCTTTATCACTTTTAACATCGCCCCAAACGCGCGCAATATAAACTTTTTGAGTTTTCCTTTGCTCAAACTGAAGGCTTAAATTTCGGTGCGTATCAGCGTCAAGAGCCATAATCATAAGGCCTGATGTACTCATATCAAGGCGATGCACTATCCTTGCATTTGGAAACTCTTTTTGCACACGCAGCTCAAGGCAATCTTTATGCTCTTGCTTACGCCCCGAAACACTAAGCAGCTCCGCTGGTTTTGATAAAACAATGATATAATCATCACTATATATAATATCCAAGGGATCATTTGGTGGATCATAAGTAAAATCAGCAGGTGGTTTACGCGGAAATTTCATTTTTTACCTTTTTTAAAATAACATATATATAAATCTATGATAAACTATTTCATAAGTTGAAAAAAATCAAACAACATGCAAGAATGTCGATATGTGTAAGATATTTAAAATTATTATAGCAGCCTTCCTCTTCGTCTCTTTTGCAGTCGCGCCGTCAATTGCCACCGCGCAAGGATATAAGGGCGGGTATTCCACCAAAAAGGAAAACAAGAGAGAAAGAGCGTTAAAGCCTGCCCCGCGCGTCTTTTCGTCAAAACTGATAAGCACTGCTCAGGCAGAAAAATTAGATGTAATCTATGATAACTTATTTGTCTCGCTATGGGGATATGCCGCAACAGACTTTGTTTACCAAAAGAAATTATATACGCTTATTGAACCAGAAAAGTTCCAATTAACCCGTTATTCCAAGGAATTTTCAGGTGATCTGAATGCTTCTATGGATAATTTGAATAAAAACTATAAGAAGATGCTTGCTGATATTGAAAATGCTGAAGAAAAATATCTGGAGATTAAAAAAGGCATTAAAATGGTGGATCATGAGATTTTAGAGCCGCTCTGGACGGAAAAAATCAGTGAATTCCGTGAAAAAGTAGATATTTACTTCAAAATGGAGCATAAATTCCTCAATACTTATAAAAACCTTGTTGGATTCATTATAAAACAGGCGGGAAGCTATTACTACAAAGCCAGCGATCAAAGGGTCTATTTCTATAAATTTGGTGGCTATCAATTCTATGGTCAATCTATTGATAAGCTTAGAAAAATAAGCTATGAGCAAAGAAAATTATTAAAAACAATCGCGCCCGCAAATATAAATGTTAAACATTAATAACCATCATCATAAAGCTAAAATTTTCCTATTTGGGGGGATATTTTTGTTATTATTATTTGGTAGTAACATATATATTAAGCACAAAAATCAACAAAATAAATTACATGCGCAGCAGCTAAAATTTGCGGCTGAACAGGAAGTTATAATACGCGCCGAGCTAGATAATCTTTTTGATGTTTATCTATATAATTTCAAAACAGACTTAAAGAAAGCTGCTGCCTTATATAAGGGTAGCCGCAAAGTTTTGAAAGAAATCCTGAGCCCGTATAATTTTGAAACACCAGAATATACAAAAGAAAACTACTTTTTCTTCAAAGATCATATCGCACCTGATCTACGCAGAAAATCAGCTGATATTATAGATATTTTTCAAAAATATACTGATAGATTAAAAGAAGATATAGAAAATAAAAATAGTAATATTGGGCAAAAATTCCTCTTAAAATGGCAAAAAATGAGCAATGCGCAGCTCGGAAATTATGTAATATTTTTTACGAAAGAAGAGCAATTAATCCAAGCATATGAAGAAATAATTGAATTTTACTATATCCACTCAAAACGATTTTCTTTTGATATAGAAAATAACACATTGTTATTTGATAAAAAAGAAGACAAAGACAAAGAACAGTATTTACTGCAAAAAATTAAAGATATATAGCTAAACCATATGTCATAATTTATACGACTAAAGTCAGTGATGTTTTGGTATTATGAGACAAAATGAGGTTACATCTTCTTAATTGAGTTTGACGTGCTGTGGCCATCATATACGGGCATAATATCAACGCTGCCGCCATGGCGTTTAACTATTGGTGCTTCGGGGATTTGATCGATAGAGTAATCACCACCTTTGAAGTAAATATCTGGCTGCAAGCAATCAAGCAAATCCGAGGCCGTATTATCATCGCTCGCTCGATTTGCGCCGAATAAAACCACCATATCAACTGATCCTAATGCAGCCAGCACCGCCGCTCTGGAATTTTCATCATGCACAGGGCGAGTTTCACCCTTTAATATACGCACAGAAGCATCGCTATTAAGGCCAACGACAAGGCGATCACATTTATGACGTGCATCATTTAGATAGGTAACATGTCCATAATGCAAAACGTCAAAACAGCCATTTGTAAAACCAATTTTAAGACCACGAGCCTTCCAGCGCAGCACTTCTTCATGCGCGGCATTTTGATCCAGCACAGGGGCTTGGCGTGTGCGTTCAATTCGTGGATGGTGCGCATTTGCTTGTGATACAACATCACTGGAGCTATCATGCTGCGCCGCAGCTTCTAGCAGCTCACTAGCGCGGATGGGCGCAGTACCGACTTTCGAGACTACAATGCTCCCCGCGATATTCGCCAAAGCCGCCGCCTGTATAATATCCGCTCCCGCAGCAATTGTTGCAGCAATCGTTGCAATAACGCTATCACCTGCGCCAGAAACATCAAATACTTCGATGTCGCACGCACTTCTTATATGCGAGGCATCTTGCTCTTTTTGAATAACGCTCATTCCATCTTGAGAGCGCGTCGCAATAACGGCTTTAATTCCGCTTTGCTCAATCAATCCTCGCGCAGCCTTAATTACTTGCTCATCGCTATCCACTGGTAAGCCGCCGCTTGCCTGCGAGAGTTCCTTCTTATTCGGAGTAACAATATCTGCGCCCCTATATTTAGAGTAATCGCTCCCCTTTGGATCAACCAGCACAGGAATATCGCGCTTATTAGCCAGCGCAATGATTGATTTTAAAAGCCCTGCGCTTAGTAATCCCTTGCCATAGTCAGAGATAATCATCACATCAATATCAGCCAAAAGCTCTTTAGCTTTTGTCAATAAAGCCTCTTCCAGCTCAGGTGAAATATCTTCTACGCGCTCATAATCGCTACGCAATAATTGCTGGTGGCCTGCCAAAAACCGTGTCTTAACGATGGAAAAACGCTTATCAGAAACGATCAGCCCTGAAATATCCACGCCTTGTTTTTGCGCCAAAGTCTTTATTTGCATACCAATATCATCATCACCAATGATAGAGAGTATTTTACCTTGTGCGCCAAGATGCATCAAATTAGATAGCGTGTTACCCGCGCCGCCAAGCATGGCATTTTCACGCGTGACAGATAAGACGGGAACAGGGCTTTCGGGGGAAATCCGCTCTACTATTCCATAAACAAAGCGATCAAGCATAATATCACCAACAACCAGCACAGATGCACTCTTCATTGCATTTATAATATCGATATCATTCAATTGTTTATTGGGCATTTTACAAAGATCCATCATTTTTATTAAGAATATTAACTTTTATTAGTAATTCGTCAATCTTTCTCGTGTTTAATAGAGGTATAAAGATAGGGGAATACTGTGTTCAAGAGTAACTTAACAGATAGAAAACAAGTAAATACTGGAGTTTTGCGATATATTAAAAACTTATTAAGCCGCAATCGTCTTGGTGAAACCCTTGTGCTTAAGGGGTATATCTCCCCATCAGAATTAAAAACAGCTCTATATAAGCAAAAAACTACGCAAAAGCCACTTGGGCAAATCTTTATAGAGCAAAGCCAGATCACAAAGCATCAGCTTGTCAGATTGCTTTTCCGACAAAGAGTTCTACGCTTTGCCGCGGCTAGTATATTATGCTTTTCCTCAATATCTAACTTTGCAAAAAAAGTTGAAGCTGCGCCTATCAAAGATGTATCTGCGCGAATCACACTTGCTTCTGCTGGTAACGTTTCATTTGGAGCTATAAGCGAATATCCTGATCTTTTTGGCGCATCGGAAAAACGCTCTAGCAATCTTAAAGCATTTACAAAGTGGAGTGATATGTTCGAACGCTTTGACAAAGCTCTTGGTAAAGAAAGCTCAAAACGCATAGTTCAAGAGCTACAAACTGAGCTTGCGGAATATAAATCATCATCCATTTACAAAATGGCTAAACAAGTTGATGCCATGATGAATGAGAAGAAATATATTCTAGACAGCAAAAACTGGGGTAAATCCGATTATTGGGCAACGCCGATTGAGTTTATGACACGCGGCGGTGATTGCGAAGATTTTGCTATTGCTAAATATGCTGCTTTAAGAGCTTTGGGTGTTCCTGAGAAACGCATGCGCATTGCTATTGTTCAGGATTTAAAGAAAAATATGCCGCACGCCGTTTTGATAGTATATTCAGAGCGCGGCGCACTTGTGCTTGATAATCAAAGCAAGATCATGCGCACAGCGCAAAGTATTAAACATTACAAGCCGATATTCTCAATAAACCGTGAAGCATGGTGGCTGCATACTACGCAAGATAAACCATCAACTGTGGTTGCTTCTGCGCGTTAACAATAAAGAATCATCCCAACTTTAGCATCCCCGATTTGATCGGGGATCCATCTACGTTATTGATAAATATAGATCCTCACTTTCGTAGGAATGCTACAGTTATAATTTTAAAAATTGCTATATATGAACGCCTTTAACGCGATGGCGAGAGCATTCCTCTATATGCCCATGCGGATCAATATGGATTAATATTTCCGCATTCGGGTAAGTCGCAATTATAGCATTCTCCAAATCGTGCGATATTTCATGCGCATCAAATAATGTCATCTTTGGCTCTACCTCTATATCAAAAGAGATAACATAGGATGTACCATTGCGGCGCGTGCGTAAATCATGCCATCCCAAAACCCTGTCATTATCTTCTATAATAGCGATGATTTTGCTGCGATCATCATCGGGTAGCTCCCTATCGAGCAGCATATCAAGTGATTTACTCGCAATTCCGCGCGCTATATAAGCCATAAAGAATGCTACGAAAATGGCAAATAGCGGATCAATCCATAGCGGCGCACCATAAACTCCCGCAGCTAATATTCCTATAATCCCTATATTAATAACAACATCACTGCCGTAATGGACGCTATCTGCCTCCACGGCGAGCGAGCCAGTTTTGCGCACTGCATAGCGCTGTATAGTCACCAAAATAATTGAAAGCACAATTGAAAGTACCATCACCTGCACGCCAATCATATGGTGCGTAACCTCAACAGGAGAGAGGAAGCGGTTTATTGCTTCAAAAACAAGAAACACTCCACCGCCCGCAATAATCGCCGATTGAAACAAAGCCGAGACAGCCTCCATCTTGCCATGCCCCCAACGATGATCTGCATCCGCAGGCTGGGCTGCGTAATGAATGCTAGCCAGTGCCATCATAGAGACAAGCGAATCCATAACAGAATCGATCAAAGATGATAAAACACTCACCGAGCCACTTTGGTAATAAGCATAGCTCTTGGCGATTATCAAAATAGTAACGATTATAATCGCAGTATAGCCTGCATAAAAAGGTGGTTTTATTTCGCCCTTATCGCTCATTATCAAGCGGCCTTACAGTTTGTTTTGTGGGATTTCACCGCGTCCACGCAACGATTGCATAAATCGCCGTTTTTCTCGACTTCAGGCAGGACTTTCCAGCAACGATTACATTTAGAGCCTTTGGCTTTAATGATAGAGATACCTTCATCGCCGTTCTCAACCGTGATTTGTGATGTAATACAAATATCAGCCATATCAGCAATAGCAGATAATACGCTTTTATCTTGCGTTTTCACAACGGGCGCAGCCTCTAATGATGATCCAAGTGTCTTATCAGCGCGTAGCGGCTCAATTGCTGCGGAAACATCTTTGCGAACAGCAATGATAGCCTCCCACTTATCCGCTAATTCATCATCCTTCCATTCACTTGGAACAGCAGGGAAATCGCGTAAATGCACACTTTGTGCATCTTCAAATACGCCAGCAGGGCGATGAGACCAAGCTTCCTCCGCCGTGAAGCTAAGGATAGGAGCAAGCCACGCGCTTAGGCAATTAAATATTTCAGCCATGACGGTTCGGCAAGCGCGACGTTCAAAACTATCGGCTCTATCACAATAAAGGCGATCTTTGCGGATATCGAAATAAAACGCCGAAAGCTCGGAATTACAGAAATCATGCAGAGCTTTGGCGAGCTTTCCAAACTCGTAATTTTCGATTGCTTCATGGACAAATTCATCCATTACCGCGAGTTTATGCAGCATGAGCCGCTCCAGCTCTGGCACGCGCTCATCACTTAAATCCACGCGCTCATCGGCGGTGAAGCCATCTAATGAACCCAATAGGAAACGTAGCGTATTTCTAATCCTGCGGTATAGATCACCTGTGTTTTTGAGCGTATCTTTGCCGATGCGTATATCGTCGGTATAATCCGATAGCATCACCCACAAACGGATAATATCCGCGCCATATTGGTTCATCATCTTGAGCGGATCAACGACATTTCCCACAGATTTAGACATTTTGTAGCCCTTATCATCAAGCACAAAACCATGGGTCATTACGTTTTTATAAGGCGCTGCGCCTTTAGTTCCGCAAGCTTCTAGCAATGAAGAATGAAACCAGCCGCGATGCTGGTCAGAGCCTTCCATATAAAGATCGATTTTATCCACGCCCTCATAGCATGGCCAAGTTTCAGTGTCGCCCACCACAAATTCATGGGTAGAGCCTGATTCAAACCAGACATCAACAATATCAAAGACTTGTATGTAGTCCTCGGCCTTGTATTTATCGCCGAGGAATTTCTGCGCCGCTCCGTCTTTCCACCAAGCATCCGCGCCCTCAGCCTCGAATATCTCGGTTATGCGGGTAAAGACACCTTCATCGATTAGAACTTCATTTGTATCCTTATTCAAGAACAGCGCAATCGGCACGCCCCAAGAGCGTTGACGCGAAATACACCAATCAGGGCGGCTCTCAATCATCGCGGTAATGCGCGTTTCGCCTTTAGCAGGAATCCATTTGGTTTCCTTGATTGCATTGAGGGCTTTCGTGCGGATTTGCTCTTCTGTGTCCATTCTTATAAACCATTGCGGACTAGCGGAGCGGAAAATCACGGGAGCTTTTGAACGCCAGCTATGCGGGTATTCATGGGTTACGTTTTTCTTACCAAGCATTTTGCCAGCATTTGCAAGCTCACGCAGTACAGCGAAATTCCCATCGCCTAATTTACCTTTTTGAGTATAGACCTCCAGCCCTGCGAACAAGCCAACATGCTCACGGAATTTCCCATCATCAGTTACATTATCTGTGATTTCTATTTCATCATTTACTGATTTACCTTCTGCCGCCAAATGTTTAGAAGAATTTTCAGCTTGCACCAAATTAAAATCATCCTCGCCATGATCGGGGGCGATATGGACAAAGCCAGTTCCTGCTTCATCGGTGACAAAATCACCCATAAGCATTGGCACGTCATATTCATAATATTTATCAAGCGTAGCTAGCGGATGCTTGCAAATAGTTCCTGCAATTTCCGAACCTTTTAATGTTCCAAGCAATTCAAATTCTTCGATTTTACTTTGCTTCATCACGTCTTCGGCGAGAGATAATGCCATAACCAGCTTATCACCAACTTTTGCAGGGCTATCCTCGGCAATGGCTTTCACCTTATAAACGCCATATATTATATTTTCACCAAATGCCAAAGCGCGATTTGATGGTATTGTCCATGGCGTAGTTGTCCAAATAACAATATCCGCGCCTTTTAATAAGGGGGGTTTAGTTTCTTTAACAGGAAAACGCACCCAAATAGTTACGGATTTATGTTCTTTATATTCAACTTCCGCTTCGGCAAGTGAGGTTTTTTCAACCACAGACCACATGACGATTTTCTTGCCACGATATAGCGAACCATTGCGAGCGAACTTATGTATCTCGCTTGCTATCTTGCTTTCTGCGCGGTTAGTAAGGGTTAGGTATGGATTTCCCCAATCACCGCTCACGCCTAAACGCTGGAATTGAGAGCTTTGCGTAGAAACCCAGTCTTTCGCAAAAACGCGGCATTCTTCGCGGAAATCTATGATATCCACATCATCTTTATCCAAGCCTTTATTGCGGTATTTCTCCTCGATCTTCCATTCAATCGGCAAGCCGTGGCAATCCCAACCTGGTACATAAGGCGCGTCAAAGCCGCTCATACCCTTGGATTTAACAATCACATCTTTAAGGATTTTATTAACCGCATGCCCCATATGGATATTTCCATTAGCATATGGCGGGCCATCATGAAGCACGAATTTCTCTTGCCCAACAGATTTGGCGCGGAGCTGTGCGTATAAATCAATCTCATCCCAACGAGCAATAATCTCAGGCTCTTTTTTCGCCAAACCACCGCGCATAGGAAATTCGGTTTTCGGCAGGAAAACGGTGTCTCTGTAATCATCTTTTTTATCGCTGTCAGTCATAGTTTTTTTCTTCATGTATAAGTTAATGCGTCAAGCACTATAGTTTCTTAAGCAATCCCAATCAATACCATAAGCCAGTACATTGCAGGAATAATTAAAATAGTTGCAAAACTGCTTAATATTACAGCCGTAGCGGCTTTTTCGGGGTATAAATCATTCTCGGCGGCGTATGCGACAAGGCTGCCCATTATCGGCATGACAGATAAAAACAAAATTAATTGATATATCCGCGTATCAAATTGCTGGAACACAAACATATCAAGCGCGATCAGGGCAAAAATAGATGCTGGCCATATGATAAATTTAAGGGCAAAGAATGTAGCGATTAACGGCCAGTCAAAGGAGAAACTCTTTATTTTGGCCGCGCCAATGCCAACCATCATCATGCCCAAAAACACAAGGCTTCCAGATGCATAATTCCAGTATTTCAGTGATATACCAGACATTTCAACGCCTGCAAAGTTAAGTAGCAAGCCAAGTATCATGGCATAAATAACAGGAAGCTTTACTACTCGCTTTGCGCTTTCTTTAACGCTAAATCGCCCGCGCGCCACAAGATAATATGCGAGGCTTACATTGTTAATCTGTGGCCCCATATTGAAAAACAGGTACAAGCCCGCTCCCTCCACACCGAAAAAGGCAATAACCAGAGGCAAGCCAAAGA
>JAMONE010000006.1 GCA_027066695.1 Micavibrio sp.
ATAAACCCCAATATAAATACAGGAATAGCGGAGGATTTTGATGTTCCTTGACCTTTAAACATGAGCGCAAAGACAAAAAGGATAGGCACTAACATAGATACGCGGATGAGCTTGATTATCACGGCGTTGTCGCCAGCTTCTTCTGATACGCTATAGCCCGCGCCAACGACTTGCGCTACGTCATGTATTGCTCCGCCGATTAATATGCCTGCCTGATAATCATTAAGCCCTAACATATTGATTATTAAAGGATATATAATCATTGCAATTGTGCCGATAGCTGTAACCCCAAGCACTGCGATTAACGTATTTTTCTCTAAGCTTTTGGAATTAGGCATAGTTGCCGATATTGCCAGAGCCGCCGAAGCTCCGCAAATTGCTGTCGCGCAGCCGATTAGAAGTCCTTGTTCTTTATCTGCTCCAATTATCCGCGCTAGTAATATACCGAGCAGAATAACGGCAATGGTTGTCGCAATAACCAAAGCAATCATGTTTGCGCCAAGCTCTGTGAAGTCTGATAATGCTATTCGCGCACCAATTAGAGCCACGCCAATGCGTAATATAGAGCGTGATGTATATTGCACGCCAGTTTTTGTCAGCGCGGCTTTTGATAAAAAGTTAAGTGACATGCCCGCAAACAAGCATAGCATCATCACAGGCAAAGGGGTGTAGCGTGATATAAGCATAGCTGCCATTGATATTAGCAAGCAAATTGCTACTCCTGAAATTATATTAGAAAAGTTTTTCAGCATCTCTTAAAATTCTATCTGCTTGTTTTGTGTAATCGCCGTTGCTCTCATGCATAATAATCCCTTGATGCAATATAGCAGGGGATTTCTTGTGTTTCCACGCACGTATAATAACGCGCTTAGCCGCTATGCCTTGCTTTGGGTAGAGCGGGAATATCTCCACCCCGCCAAACATTTTACCTCCGCTTCTGCCGTATAGAGCGTGGATAATATTATCCGTTTGCCCCGCATCATGAATCATAGTCAATGATCCTTGCCCCTTTATATGATGGTGAGCGCAAGATATCCAGCTACTTAAAGACATATCCTCATCAATATGCCCCATAGCTTTGGCTTTTGCGGCGTGAGGCGATTCTATATGCGCCCCTGCTTCTCTGTAAGGCGGATTGCAGATGACATGCTCGAAAATATTACCAAGCTTAGCATCTCTTATATCTGCGGCCATAAATTCAGTGCGATCTTCCATATGATTAGCCGCCGCATTTTTCTGCGCTATCTCGATATGATCGCTTTGGATATCAATACCCGTTAGCGTAGTATTTCCTGCTCGATATATCGCGCAAATCCCTGCACTGCCTACGCCGCAGCCTAGATCTAAAATGCTTTGATTTGACTGGGCAGGGCAAGCCGCCCCCAGCATCACGCTGTCCATGGATGTACGAAACCCCTCGGGCGCTTGGTGCAGCGCGAGTTTCTTATCCAAAACATGTATCAGGTTTTTATTACTCATGGGCTATCTTTTATAGGATAGCTTATGAATTGTCACTAATGACTTTATTTGGCGCGGTTACTTGGGTTAGTAGCATAATATCAAGGGGCTGCGCTATCAGGCTGAAAAATGGCATTTTTTGTGTATTTTGGGAAAATAATGAACCATGCGAAGCATCACGCATAGCTTGAGAGCGTTGCATAATAATATTATTCGATAGGCTATTTCTATTTGCAGAATATGTGATTTTATTTTCGGGTTTTTCTATAGGAGTGGGAATATCCTTACTATCGATTTTATCACTACTAACTTGGAACTTATTATCAAAAAATCGATACACCTCTTCCAGTGATTTTGCGCGTCCATCTTTAGAATCATAAAAAACATTGCGATTTGCACTCGCCGCACGCGGAAATAAATCAGCCGCATTTTGCATAGGATTTTCATCACGAGCGTTCAAAAATGATGACGCGCCGCTAGCCCCCATAAAATGTGCAAAATAAAGCTCTGTCGAACCAACATCGCCGCCCCAATTATTATTCAGTGTCTTCTCATTTTCCGAAGCAAATGCCGCAGCCATGAATGATGCTGCTTTTGGATCTTTGCGCATTCCTAAAATCTCCTTATTGTTTAAGCCATCAGTGTTAAGGCCGTATTTATCACCGTATTTATCAACCATCGAAAGCCATGTTGAGTCTATAAATTGGTATAAACCAGTGGCAGAGCTTGTTTTTGCCTTGGCATGAGGATTAAAGCTGCTCTCCGCTGCCGCTTGTTGTACCAAATAGGAAAAATCGACCCCTGATTTATGACTAGCGCGTTCTATCGCATTAATAACGTTATTGTCTGCGCGCGCAGTAATGCTATCTAATGTTTTGATTTCTATAGTGTTTGTCTCGTAACTCATGGTATAATTTTACTCTGATTCAGTTTTACATCATTTGGATCATTGCAAACGCCGTGCCAAAATGAATAGGAATTACTTATATGGGTAATAGCACAACAAAAGATAGGCTTGAAAAAGGGCATAATTTTGCGCTTAATGGGTTTGTTATTGCACTGATAGCTTTTTCTTTTTCGGTTATTCCATTATTTTATGATTTCTCGCTGCCTGCCTCGGAAGTGTCGCTTGTTGAGGGTGAGGTTGTAGAGAGTAATATTGAGGATAATCTCAAGGGTAATAAGGCAGAGCTTAAAACTACATATTGGAAATTAATGGTTATATTGCTTGCTATGGGGGCAATTATGAACGGTATTCTAGGCTTTTTTAGGGCTGAACAGCGTTATATGGGCGGGGCTGCTATATTGATAGGCGGGGCTGCAATTATCGTGCAGTATTTATGGATTACTATAATGGTTATTGTGGGAATAGTTGTTATTGTCGCAATTTTAAGTTCTTTAGGAGTGGAGTTTTAAATATGAGTGAATATATGCCGCCAGTAAAAGAGATGTCATTTATTCTTAATGACGTATTGGGTTTTAGCCATGATGAGCTTGACCGTGAAACCGTAGATGCGGTTTTTGATGAGGCGGCAAAGCTGGCCTCTGGTGTACTTGCGCCGCTAAATAAAAGCGGGGACATACAAGGAGCGCGGTTAATTGATGGTGAGGTTAAAACTGCTGACGGCTTTAAGGAAGCGTATAAAGCTTATTGTGATGGTGGGTGGAACGCTGTGCCGTTTGACCTCGAATATGGCGGGCAAGGTTTGCCGTGGGCTTTGGCTTTTCCTGTGCAGGAAATGTGGCAGGGCGCAAATATGGCGTTTGGGCTATGTCCGTTACTAAATCAGGGCGCGACTGAAGCCATATTGGCTCATGCTTGTGATGAGCAAAAGAAGCAGTATTTACCAAAGCTGATCTCGGGTGAGTGGAGCGGCACTATGAATATCACTGAAAGTCAGGCTGGCTCTGATATCGGGCTTATCCGTACTAAAGCCGATAGGCAGAGTGACGGCAGCTATAAGATAACGGGTCAGAAGATTTTCATTACTTATGGTGATCATGATATGAGCGAGAATATCATTCATTCGGTTTTGGCTAGAACGCCTGACGCACCTGATGATGTTAAGGGGCTATCGCTGTTTATTGTTCCTAAAATTTTGGAAGACGGCTCGCGCAACGCGGTTAAGCCGATTGGCTTAGAGCATAAGTTAGGTATTCACGCTTCGCCGACTTGTACTATGGATTTTGATGGTGCAACGGGTTATTTGCTTGGCGAAGAAAATAGTGGTTTGAGATATATGTTTACCATGATGAATAATGCGCGGCTTTGCGTGGGCTTGCAAGGTGTTGCCATTGCAGAGCGAGCCTATCAGCATGCAAATACCTACGCTAATGAGCGTGTGCAGGGCAGGGCGTTTGATAGCGCAAAGCGTGTAGTTATATCCAAGCATGCAGATGTGAAACGTATGTTGCTTGATATGAAATCGCGAATTATGGCAGGGCGGCTTATGGCTTACAGCGCGGCGATGGAGCTTGATAATGGTGATCAGGCGCGTGTTGGGTTTTTAACACCAATCGTAAAGAGCTGGTGTAGCGATATGGCCGTGAATGTAGCTTCAACGGGCATTCAAGTGCATGGTGGTATGGGCTTTATCGAGGAAAGCGGCGCGGCGCAATATTATCGTGATGCAAGGATTTTGCCTATATATGAGGGGACAAATGGTATTCAGGCGGCTGATTTTGTATTTCGCAAAGTGGCTTATGATGATGGTAAAATGGCGCGGCTTTATATAGATGAGATGAAGGGGCTTGTGGATCAGCGCTATTTAGATGCTTTAACCACTGCAACAGATAAAGCCCTTGGCTTGGCTGAGGAGAAAGATTTGGATGCTTTGGCATGGATGTCTGTGCCGTATTTAAACGCTTTTGCCATAGTTATGGGCGCAGCATTAATTAGTCGAGCAGTTCAAAAATCACCTGAATTTGAGTGTGATAATGGCTTATCCTTAAAGGACATAGCGCGTTTTTATAGGCGTAATGTGCTGTTACAAGCCATTATTTAAATCTCTTTTAGGGATTTTATAGTAGTTTTAATTAAGAATATAACGGCACTTGTCATCTTAAGCACGTTAGTGGAGAGATCTTAAATGTTGTGATTTGATAAGATTTCTCCTATTGCTATGCAATCGTTCGGAATGACACTGTGTGATTTTTAAATCTTTTTCGGGTTAATTCGCCGCCTCTTGGGGCGTTTTGTCATTGTCGCGTCGCTA
>JAMONE010000007.1 GCA_027066695.1 Micavibrio sp.
AAACATGTTGGATAGGCTCAAGTGTGCGGTGCAGTGACCAAAATATTGTAAATGCAATCATAGAGCGGACAAGGCGAGTTGTGAATTCTGCGGCTATACCATCAAAGTTTAAAGTCTGTGCAGCAAAAAATAGCCCTAAAATTATAGGGATAAAGCGAATAGGGGGGATTAGTGCTTTTATGATTTTATCATCAATAGATGTATTGGATTTTGAAGCCCAAACATGTAATCTATGCAATATATATTTACTCAAAACTCCGCGCAGAATTAAAAATGCGCCAAATATTAATAGAGCAACAATGATGCTGCCTATATCAATGCCCAAAAAGCCATTATTCCAGACATTTAATATTTCATCCCATAAATTGGTTATTTGCTGCTTTTCCATTATCAATGCCTTGCTGTTGATTATTGGATTGCAGGATAATGGTAAGGCTTGCTATAGACAAGCTATAATATAGTATTTTTCATTTCCGTTTCCACATCGTTATCTACAAAGCAACGCATCGCGTTGTTTGCTTTTAAAAGTCGAACAATGCATGTGCATTGCTTCGGTCTCGCTGTGCTCACGTATAAGACATATGCTGCGCGCACCTCGCCCAAGGTATTATTGGGGCTGCCTAGTGTAAATGAAAAGCAAAAACACTATATAAAAAGGATGGCTGTTTAGGCCTTGGCTCTAGGCGTTCCCTAAGATTTTATTCCACAGCGATGCTAAGCTTAAGCAATTAAATTGTGATTTTAAATGCATTTTAAGAGCGGCATTGCGAAGTGCAATTTTGTAATTAGGGCCAATACCTTCGCTGCCGTCTTGCATAGTTACAATTGATAAGCTGCCTTTGCCGTTTGGCGCGGTTATAATCTTATTGTTTAAAACATGACTGCCGCCTAATGAACGCGATGCCTTAGCTTTAAATCCTGGGTAGTTACGTGTGATATTAGCATCATGAACAAGCCCCATATCATGTTCATGTTCATCTAGGCCTTGCCAAAAAAGCCGCCTACCTTCTGCGCTTTTCTCATATCTGCGTTTTCCCAGCATAAGAACTGCGCCAACACTTAAATCGGCATTTATCTCTCTGAATTTAGTTGGTGAGAATTTTCTCTTACCCATAAGAAATGCTTCTATTTCATTAATATTATCAAGCATTTGGCTGGCTGTAGGGCGTGCCGTTTCTATATTAATCATAGTGGTTTTACTCTCTGTTTTTTTATTGTTTTTAATTGCTTATTCATAAATATATGCCACATATAAACATATTATGGAGTGTTATAACCTTAAGTATAACCCCAACTTACTTAAGATTTATTTAAAATTTTATATAAATTTTATGAAAACTTTATAGAATGCTATGCTTTTACAGCGATTAATTTAGCTTTTGTCAGGGCGATTTTAGCTTCCACGCGTTTTTTATCGTGATCTTCCTCAACCATACCTAAATCTTCGTTGAGATCAGTAAGATATTGCTCAAGGCTTTCCTTGTTAAGCTCTCTTACATCAATGGCTTCTTCTGCCAAAATAGTGCAGCTGCCCGCCGTTACATCAGCGAAACCACCAGCAATAAAAATGCGGCGATTATCGGATGAGCCATCTTCCTTATGAAGCGTAACAACGCCCGCCCGCAGGGATGAAAGTACAGAGCAATGCCCCGCCATAACACCAAACTCCCCGTCATCACCCGGTATTTCCACTTGGTGCATAGGCTCGGATACAAGCTTAGCTTCGGGTGATACTAATTCGAAATTTATCATTTTATTATCCTTTTTATTAACCGCCATATCCCCCCGCTTACTCGGGGATGACGATTTATTTTTAGAACAAACTAAATTCATGTGTGGCTAGGAAAATGAAGCGAAGCCTATTCTTATAGGTGAGCTGAAACTTGACGCTGTCCACACGTTAATTTAGGAAGTTCTAAGCGGCTTCTTGTGCCATTTTCGTAGCCTTTTCAACAACTTGTTCAATTGTACCAGTCATATAAAACGCAGCTTCGGGTAAATGATCATACTCACCCGCGACAATAGCTTTAAAGCCCTTAATAGTATCTTCCAATGATACGAATATACCAGCCGAGCCAGTAAATACTTCGGCCACATGGAAAGGTTGAGACAAGAAACGCTGAATCTTACGCGCTCTAGCCACGGTAAGTTTATCGTCTTCCGAAAGTTCATCCATACCCAAAATAGCAATAATATCTTGAAGGTTTTTATAGCTCTGAAGTGTTTGCTGAACTGCGTTTGCAACTTCATAATGCTCATCACCGATAACACGAGGATCAAGAATACGTGATGTTGAATCAAGTGGATCAACCGCTGGATAAATACCTTGCTCTGCAATTTGACGAGACAAAACAGTTGTTGCATCAAGATGAGAGAACGTAGTCGCAGGCGCAGGATCAGTCAAGTCATCCGCAGGCACATAAACCGCCTGAACCGATGTGATAGAGCCTTTATTCGTTGAAGTAATACGTTCCTGCATAGTTCCCATTTCAGTGGAAAGTGTTGGCTGATAACCAACAGCAGAAGGAATACGCCCTAATAGCGCAGACACTTCCGCGCCAGCTTGGGTAAAGCGGAAGATATTATCAAGGAAGAATAGAACGTCTTGCCCTTCTTCATCACGGAAATATTCCGCCATAGTAAGAGCAGACAGCGCAACGCGCGCACGCGCACCTGGAGGCTCATTCATCTGACCGTAGACCAGTGCCACTTTTGATTCTTCATGATTACCCGGTTTGATAACGCCTGATTCAATCATTTCGTGATAAAGATCGTTACCTTCGCGGGTACGCTCACCAACGCCGCCAAACACAGACACACCGCCGTGACCTTTGGCAATATTGTTAATTAGCTCCATAATTGTAACCGTTTTACCAACGCCCGCACCGCCAAACAAACCAATTTTACCACCTTTTGAATATGGACAAAGAAGGTCAACAACTTTAATACCTGTAACCAAAATTTCAGTTTCAGTTGCTTGCTCTGCAAAGCTAGGGGCTTCGCGGTGAATACCCCAAGTGGCTTTAGTTTTAATCGGTGCGCCTTCATCAATTTCGCTGCCGATAACATCCATGATACGGCCAAGTGTTTCAGGGCCAACAGGAACTTGAATTTGATCACCAGTATCAACAACCTTCACGCCGCGCGCCAAACCATCAGTCATATCCATCGCAATCGTGCGAACTGCGTTTTCACCAAGATGCTGAGCAACCTCAAGAACTAGCCTTTGACCATTATTTTCTGTATGCAATGCATTCAAAATTGGTGGAACGCCGCCCTCTTCAAATTGAACATCAACAACCGCACCAAGCACCTGTAGCACGCTACCTGTTGCTTCTATTTTTTTAGCTTTTGCCATTTTTTTACTTCCTCTTCTGTATAACTCTTATAAAACTATTACTAATCTATTCATCTGAACTTGCCGCCGATTCAAGATTCGGCTTTATATATGTAACTTTTGCTTCTTGAAACTTTTTCTCAAAAGCAGGTATAGTGCGCAGCTTTGCTAGCACATCGACAGCAAGTTTGCGCCCTGCGACACTATCACTAGGATAATGAACGCCTGCGATTTCACGGCGGTGCGCAACATCAACGGCAAATTGCTTATAGATTTCTGCATTATCAGGATCAAAAGCAGCAAGAACCAAAGCAACCATATATGTTTGACTAGCATGGCCTGATGGATATGCTGGATGCTTTGGGTTTGAAATAACAAGCTCAAGATCTGGTGCTAACTGGCTTGGACGTGGACGAGAAAAATGCTTCTTACGCTCCAATATGAAATATGTGTGGTCGATATCAATCATCACCATTAAATCTATTGTTTTATAATTATTTATATCAATAAGACCCTCTTTCATGAAGAAGTTATGAGCTTTACCGCCATTATTTTCATAGTGGATACGCTCTACAGCATCTTTTGTTCTTTCCGTTTTAGCTATCTCTTTTAGATATTTAAGCTCTTCCATTGTTTCTTTGGAATCGTTTAATGGTGGCTCAGCAACTTCAAAATGCTCAATATCAGCTAAAATAGAGCCGCCAGCTTGCGCGCCTGCATATAAATTACCATCCCAACCACTAGCAGGAAACTTAATATCATTAATATTTTCGGCCATTACGGGGGCTGTAAATACAAGCAACATTGCAAAACTAAACATATATACAAAAAACTTCATCATACTCTCCTTTTAAACGGCTTCTGCACCTGAAATAATTTCAATTAGTTCTTTAGTAATATAAGCCTGACGAGCACGGTTATATTTTAATGTCAAATCATTAATCATATCACCCGCATTACGCGTTGCATTATCCATAGCGGTCATCCGCGCGGCTTGTTCACCCGCAGAACTATCCAGCATAGAGCGGAAAATTTGAATACCGAGATTACGCGGTAATAACTTTGCCAGAATTTCTTCTTCTGTAGGCTCAAAGCTATATGGTGACTTAATGGCTTTTTCAACTTCCAAATCAACATCTTCAGAGGTTTCCTCTTGCACTGCTTGAAAAGGTATTAACTGTAAAGAGGATGGCTCTTGGACAAGGATAGATTTAAAATCATTATACACCAAAGAACATACATCAAATTCACCAGCATCTAAACGATCAAGCACGAATTGTGATATTTTATGAGCTTGT
>JAMONE010000008.1 GCA_027066695.1 Micavibrio sp.
CTTGGTTTTGAATGCTTTTTCTGCAATTTCAATCGACACCAATACCGAATCACGCAGCGAGGTAAAGCCGCCCTTAACCTCTCCACTTTCGGCGAGCGAGAACAGCTTTGATTCAGCCATTTCAACCGTATCCATTGCCGCACTATCAAGGCGATGCTCATGCGCTTCGTTGACTATATCCTCGCCAAGACCGACAAGTTCGCGCCGCATGAATAATTCATAAATAGTTTGGGCATAGTCACGCGCATTTATAACACTAATTATACTGCCTGCAAGCTCGGCTAAATAAGCACCACCGCCAAGATCAACAAGATCAGAATCCTTCTCGAAATAACTTTTAAGAGTAACAGGAGAGGCCGTTTGCCCACGGTCAATAAATTGACTTATGGCTTCGAATATACGCTGATGCACTGGCATAAAAAAATGCTCTTGGCGCAGCAAATCACCGATTTTCTCGTAAACACGATTATCAACCAGCAGCGCACCAAGCAGGCCTTGCTCAGCTTCTATGTTATGGGGCAATATCCGATAATGTGGATTATCAGAATTAACATCAGGCGAATTATCCGCACCTGTGAACGGTTCTAAAATAGCATTTTGACTCATATAAAAAAACTAGCAAATACACTTGGTATTCGCTAGCTCTTATTTTTTTTACCCTGTGAATAGCGGGGATATTTTCTAATTAAGCTGCATCTTCGCTTGCTGGTGCGTCTTCTTCAGAGGATTGAGCCTCTTCTTCAACATCTTCTGCAACATCTTCAGCAACAACAACAACAGGAGCTTCTTCATATGAAGCATCAGCAATAAGCGCACGGCCAGTTTCAGCTTGTATTTTCGCTTCCTCAACAGAGCGAGCAATATTAATAATTACCTCAACCTTAACTTCTGGGTGAAGTGTAAGCTCAACAGGAATCAGGCCAATTGTTTTGATGTTATCATTTAAACGAACCATATTCTTAGTAATCGCTTCTTTAGAAACCTCGGAAACAACCGCCGCAATATCGCGAGAATTAACAGAACCAAAAAGCTGTCCTGATTCAGATGCTTGACGAATTAAAGGAGATTTTGAACCCTCAATTTTCTTAGCCAATTTCTCTGCTTCTTTTTGCTTTTTCAAACTATCTGCTTCAATAGCTTTCTTTTGAGCCTCGAAATAAGCAACATTCGCTTTACTTGCGCGAAGAGCTTTTTTCTGTGGCAGAAGGAAGTTACGTGCAAAGCCAGGCTTAACATTCACTACTTCACCAATTTTGCCGAGCTTTTCAACACGCTCAAGCAGGATAACTTGTATAGATGACATCATCTTTCTCCTAAGTTTAGCTTAACGGCGGCCTTGTGGACGCTCGTTGCTTTCTTGTTGCAAATAAGGCAATAGACCCATAAAACGTGCGCGTTTAATCGCTTTTGCAAGCTCGCGTTGTTTCTTTTGAGATACTGCCGTGATACGGCTTGGAATAATTTTTCCACGCTCGGATATATAACGACCTAATAGGCGTGTATTTTTCCAATCAATTTCAGGCGCATTCGGGCCAGTAAAAGGACATGTCTTTTTACGACGGAAAAATGGACGTTTTACAGTTGGGGCATCAGAAGCACTCATTATGCAGCATCCTTTTCTTTGTTATTATCTTTGTTATATTTGTTATCTTTATTATATGGTTTTCTATCATCATCGCGTGAGCCGCCTTTATCCATCATAACTGACGGGCCTTCGGTAATAGCCTCGATGCGGATTGTTTGGTGACGCAAGATATCTTCATGCAAGCGTATTTGACGCTCCATCTCATGTAAAGCTTCGGATTGTGTGTCAAGCTCAAGCAATACATAATGGCCTTTACGGCTTTTGTTGATTTTATACGCAAAGTTTTTAAGTCCCCAAAACTCGGTTTTGTGAACATTACCTTTTGCATCTGTAATAATTTTGGATAGATGCGCAATAATATCTTTTACTTGCGTATCCGTTAGGTCTTGCCGCGCTATAAGCACAGTTTCATAATAAGGCATTTTCGCTCCTCCAGAGTTAGCGCTATATACACAGGAATACCCTGCTCTATAGCATAGCTGACGAGCCTAACCGCCAGCGAGGTTTATATAAAGTTGGTGGAATATAGCGAAATATAGAAAATACGCAAGGTTTTTCTGAAAAAACACCAAGTTTCTTAATTGATATTGGCCGTTTTAGCCATATAAGAAGCCACAAAATTTGTCCAGCTTGGCTCAATCGCGCAATAATTAGAATCAGGGCAGATAGATTTATATTTTGACATTCCCTGACGCAAAAGCCCCTCAAGATCTTCTCTTGTTAAGCTAGGGTCACGCAGAGCAGTGCGGAATTGCCCCACAGCCATACGCGCGAAATCTGGATAATCGGCGTTCATATTATGATGGTTTGAAAATTCATGATACGCAGTATCTATCTCTTCTATTACATCTTTAACATCTTTTCTAATTGCTTCGCTCATATTGAATTTCCTCCCAAAAATTATTCACGTACGCATATATATATGAGAAATATTGTTTCACAAACATGCCAGAGAAAGAAATAATTGCACAAAAACATACTAAAAGCAAATAATACCCCTATTTTTGCTGCATACATTATTATGTGTTGACAAAATTTATGCATAAAATATGTTCATTTACTTATAGTTAGGCCTAGATTTAATTATTGTATAACTGGAATATTAAGGACAATTAAAATGACACGTGCTTTCGTTTTCCCTGGGCAGGGGGCTCAATTTATCGGAATGGGTAAGGACTTGGCTGAAAATTTTGTGCAGGCTCGCGAAATATTTCAAGAAGTCGATGATGCGCTTTCACAAAAGCTTAGCGCAATGATGTTTGATGGTGAGCAAAACGATTTAAATCTAACCGAGAACACTCAACCTGCGCTTATGGCTATGTCTATGGCTGTTGTTAATGTGCTTGAAAAGCAAGGCGGGATTTCACTAAAAGATCACTGCTCTTTTGTTGCTGGACATTCGCTTGGTGAATATTGCGCCCTGACCGCTGCGGGGGTAATCACCCTATCCGATTGTGCGCAGCTTTTAAAATTACGCGGCACATCAATGCAAAAAGCTGTTCCTGTTGGCGTTGGCTCTATGGCGGCTATCCTTGGCCTTGATTTTGATGCGGTTGAGCAAATTGCAAAAGATGCGGCGGGCGAGCAAATTTGCGCGGCTGCAAATGATAATTCAAACGGCCAAGTCGTTGTTAGCGGCCATAAACAAGCCGTTGAACGCGCCGTAGCACTAGCGACTGAACGCGGTGCTCGTAAAGCCGTTATCCTAGCGGTAAGCGCGCCATTTCATTGCGATCTCATGAGCCCTGCGGCAAAAGCTATGAAAGAAGCTTTGGTGCAAACCACATTTAACGCGCCGATTGTGCCTGTAGTTGCAAATGTAACAGCGCAAGCCGAAAGTGATCCCGATACATTAAAAGACCTTTTAGTTAAGCAAGTAACAGGTACTGTGCGCTGGCGCGAATCAGTGCTTTATATGCGCGATAATGGCGTTGATAAAATGAGCGAACTTGGCGCAGGAAAAGTGCTAAGCGGCCTAGCTCGGCGCATTGACCGCTCTATCTCATGCAATAGCATCGGCACGGTAGAACAAATCGAAGACTTTATTAAACAGATATAATAAATTTAAATGCTAAAATCACCGCGTTTTGCAAAATTTTACTTGGCAGAAATGTTTTATATGGCTATACATTTACCAATGTTGCGGGCGTGGTGGAATTGGTAGACGCGCGGCACTCAAAATGCCGTTCCTTCGGGAGTGTCGGTTCAAGTCCGACCGCCCGCACCATAGTTTATAATTATATAAAAATTAAGTCTTATACCAGTAAGGATTCACGGTAGTAAGCTGCTTAAAACTTCTTACGTATAGAACAAAAAAGTATGCTTGCAAGCTCTACTATCCATACGATAGGAATGATAAAAAAGAAAACACCACTTAAATATACTACATAAACAGCTATATAATAAAATAAGAAAACTACTGAAAATAAAAAAATCATTATTTGAGGAAAAAATGGATCACGTATATTTTCTTTTTTTAATATATATTTTTTATTAAAATTTTGAAGAGATTTATATAGAGCATTAGAAAGAAATAATAAGATCGCTATATCAATAATCCTCCAGAAAACACTCCCAAAATTTCCATAGTAATTAATATTTTCCCAATATAATTTAGCTTCATTCAAATTATCAAAATCAAGTTTTTTAATGACTCCTCCACTAAATATATCAGTGTCAATTTTAAATATACCAACAGTATTTTTATACTCCTTATTTAATAAAATACTTGCACTTAAATGCCTAAGTGCACCTTCTGATACATCTTCTTTTATATGGTAATACAGCGTTACAGCCCTTATCTCGATCTATATCAACATTTACAGTGAATCCATTGTGACACTTTCCAGCATTACATTCCCCAACAGTTATTGTATATGAGTCAACGCATGAAGCGTAAACATTTTGGGTGCTTAATATTGATAAAAATATAATTATACTTATAAAACGCAACATACCATAACAATATATTAAAGCACTGCCTCAATCCACCTTTTTCTCAC
>JAMONE010000009.1 GCA_027066695.1 Micavibrio sp.
TAACTTTGCGTGGAGTATTCTGAATTATTGGCAACGGGAATAGGGGGGATAATCTCGGTTATTGGAGGGATTTTTGCGTTAACGACCTTTATATCTTCAGGAGCAGGATTTGCGCTTTGATCGAAGGCATGCGTTATAGGGGTTTTGTCCGTCCCTACGCTTACACCGTTTTTAAAATCTACTTCTACGAGACCAGTGGGTATTCCTCTAACCTCGGTTGTGTAGGGTGTGCCGTCTTTCCCGGGTTCATATCCTTTACCTGCATCTGCGGATGGTGAATGCTTTTGTTCTGCTTCTTGCCACTCGGCTTCGGTTTTTGAGCGCTTTTCGATTATTTTTATTTGGATGTCTTCTCGTGCATAATATTCATCTTCTACTTCTTGCGGGAGTAATTGTGTTGGCTCTCTGTTATCAGGAATATCTTGCCCGAGGGCGCGGCGGCGGTAAGCATCTTCAAAACCTTTTGCAGAATCTATTGTTATTTGCGCCATAATGACCATTTCTATATTGCCATCGGAAAGGTCGTTTTCTAGTGCCTCTGTTACTTGTATTTCTAGTTCTTCTAGACCAATATTTATTATTTTGAAATAGCCTTCAGGATCATGTTTTAATATATTAGTGGCATTTGTTGTGCTGTTATAGTGGAGCATATTTTCAAGCCAAGGGTGGTGTTTATTAACCTCACCATCCATCTGATTTTTTAGTATTTCTGCTATAGCAAAATGCGCTAGGGAAGCTTTATCACCGGAATCCAATAATACGCCAGTTGAATGTCCACTATCATGTGTAGCAAGATAGCGGATATCTTTAAAAGCTAAAGCTTCATCGTCTTGACCATCATTTTTAAACCTGTCTAAAGTGATTTGGTCGGCTTCGCCTTCACCGCCCAACAAATCATGTTTATGTATAACAGGTTCTTGGTTGCAGTGAACGCCCTCATGACGACCAAAAATTTTATTCATATCAGCATCATTGATTGGTAGATTGCTGATTATGTCTTGTATTGTTTCTTCATCATATAGACCGTAGATCAATGCATTAATATATTCTTCTTTAGTGTCTAGAGTGTTATCAGGTTTATTTACAACGCAATATTCTTGATCACCTATTGTAATGCTATTGATTGCAAAAGGGCCTTTTATCTTTGCTGCTTGTGCTATGTCAGTAAATGTAATATTTTGGTTTGACTCAGCTTCACGAACTCTATTAAGCATAGCATCGGCAGATCCAGGGATTTGTGATTCTAATTGTTCTATAAGTTCTTTGTCGCTGTTATCAAAAAACCCTCCTAGTTCACTCGGGTCAATATAGATGACAGGTACATCGGAGGTTTCTTTTGTTCCACTGATAAAGATAGCCTCGTTTATTTCTTCAGCGCTTTGTTCATCCGCCATTATTCTGCCTCCAGAGTGGAGTGGAGTATTATAACTTCCGAGCAGTCGGATTTGACGCAGGTTTCTTCCATTGTATCTGGTAATTTCCAGCCGCTTGAGTTGGGCTTTTCTTTATCGGGAATGTCAGGCGTAGAACTACACGCGGTTAATGCGCCGACCAAAAACAGGTTTATGGCTGTTTGTGTTAATAGATTCTTCTTTGGAATAGTCACTTTAATTTCACCCGTATTTCTTTAATCCATTATTCTAGCATTTATATATTAGTTTATGCAAATTTATTGTTTAAAATGTAATCCCATTGAAACATTCGCTTAAAGCGGGGGTGCGGCGTTTTCTTGTTATCTCCATAAGGCCTAGTTTTGTAAAGCCGTGGATTTGAATAGTGCAGGGGTCTTGGTTGATTACTTTATTTAGTTCTTTAAGCAATGCTTTTTCGCCAGTTTTATTCATTTTCAGGAAATCAATAATAATAATGCCGCCGATATTACGCAGCCTTATTTGGCGTGCTATTTCTTGCGCCGCTTCTATATTTACAGATAGGTTAGAGCGTTTATCGCTGCTGGTGTTAACGTCGATTGCGGTAAGCGCGGCGGCTTCTTGAATTATTAAGTTCCCGCCATGAGATAGGAAGGCATAGTCATGGAATAGTGATTCTATTTGCCCTAAAATATCTCGATGCTCTAACAGAGCTAAATCTTTTACTGCGTCGTCTAATTCCAGCGGCATTATTTTGGTCATTAAATCAGGCGCAAAGATGCAACACCAATCCTCTACTTGTGTGAAGTGATCCATTGTTACAACTTCTATGCGCTCGATTGGCTCTATCGCTTTATCACCTAAAGTGCGTTGAATTGCATCGGGGCCAAGTGCGATTAACGCTGGCTCCCTACCGTCGAAATATTGGCTGACTTGTTGCCACATTTCTTTAAGAACGCGCGCTTCTCTTTGCAGGATTTCAGTTTGTAAATCAGCGGCGGAAGATCGTAAAATAAAGCCGTCCATATCATCGATGGAGTTGATCATATCTTCCAGTTGTTTACGTAGTTTTTTATCACGAATGCGCGAGGAGATACTATTCTTTCGTTTTGCATCGCCTTTCGCAGCGTTTTTTTGCGGCGTGCAGTAAATCAAATAACGCCCTGGAAGCGTAATATCCATGCTCATTTGTGCGGTTTTATCTTCTTTGCCCCAGATTTCATCCTCTGAGTTTATTAAGTAAGCACTTTTTGCTTGAACTGCGATCATATCACCAGGGGTTAATATTTTGCCGATTGGTTTATCGCCGCCCTTGCAGGCTTTGCCCTCGGTGTTGGTGTATCTGACATCACGGTTATATAATACGCCAGAGTTATCGCCATCAAGGTTGAGGAATACTGCGTCTCTTGCAGCGTCAATGCGCGCGACTTTCGCCCAGTAAATAGAACCCCAACGCACAGTTTCATGCGGAGGATCAACCTCTACCCCTTCGATTTGCCCTTTATCAAGCGCAACAGCCCAGATGTTTTCTTCGAATTCCTCAATTAGAATGTCCATGGTTATCCATCTCTTTATCTGGAGCGTTGTTATACGCTGAAAAAACCATTCCCACGCAATATTTGTATTGTATCATAAAGTGATAGGCCAACAACATTAGAATATGAGCCTTGGATAAAAGAAATATGCGCGGCGGCTAAGCCTTGGATAGCGTAACCGCCAGCTTTGCCGCTCCATTCACCGCTATCTATATATTCGTTTATTTCTTGGTTTGTGAGTGTTTTAAACTTAACAATTGTATCGCATAGGCGGGTTATCTCCTTGCCCTCATCTGTGATGATGCAAATACCGCCATATACATGATGCCTGCGCCCTGACAAGAGTTTCAGGCATTCTCGTGCTTGATCTTCGCTTTCGGCTTTTGGAAGTACGCGCCGACCAACGGCCACGACAGTATCGGCTGCGAGGATGAATTTACCTGTATGGAGTTTGAGTATTTCCTGCGCCTTGCCCTGCGCAAGTCTTTGCGCTAAATCACGAGGAAGCTCGGTATTTAGAGGTGTTTCATCGATATGCGCGGGATGGATGCTCGCAGGCTCTATATTTATTTGCTGTAAGAGCTGCTCTCTGCGAGGGGACGCAGAGGCGAGTATTAAATCTTTATATGCTTTATTTTTCACGGAAAATTATGCGACCTTTGCTTAGATCATATGGTGTCATTTCAACAATCACAGAATCCCCTTGAAGGACACGGATGCGGTTTTTACGCATTTTCCCCGCAGTATGCGCCAATATCACATGCTCATTTTCCAATGTAACACGAAACATTGCATTCGGTAGGACTTCTGTTACTACGCCTTTAAATTCAAGTAATTCTTCTTTTGCCATGGGCTTTATGTATCTTTTCTTTTAAGTAAAATAATTATGGGGTTACTTATACTCCCTAGAGTTTAAAAAGCAACGGGTTTTTAGGGTTGAGCTACCGTAGGATATGCATTTTACCGCTATGAAGCGTGCAGATCAGGGTAAATAGTCTGCGTGCGGTATCGAAATCAAGCTCTATTTTATCGCTAAGACGCTCTATTAACAGCTCCGCCCCTTCGTTATGCAGGCCGCGCCGTCCCATATCAATGGCTTCTATGCGTGAGGGTTTGCCATCATTAAGCGCATCGCTATAGCTTTGCATGATAATGAAGTAATCCTTGATAAGCCTGCGATAGGGGGTAAGTGATAAAACCAAAAACGGCAAATCTTCTTTTTTGTTGTTTTTGATGTGGAATATCAGTTTATTATCTTCGATATATAGCTCTAACATATAGGGAGAGTTATCGTCATTAATTGGCTTGAAATGGCTATCTTGCTTTAAATCCCTAAGGGCGGCGTTGCAATCTCTTTCTATTAAGTCAGAAATATTGCGATTGTTTTTTATTAAATTGATAGATGTTATGTTGCTTTTATTCATGATGAATTTAATAGATCCTGACCCTAACTTAAAGCATCCCTGAATGCGTTGATCCAGCCTGTTATTTCCTTAGGGCGAGTTTTTTGGATAGAGCGGTTTACTATTAACCTAGATGATACGTCTAGTATCTTTTCAACCTCAACCATGTTATTGGCTTTTAGAGTGCTTCCTGTCGATACAAGGTCAACGATATGTTTGGCCAAACCAAGGGCAGGGGCAATTTCCATTGCGCCATTTAGCTTGATA
>JAMONE010000010.1 GCA_027066695.1 Micavibrio sp.
ATTGATTGGCGTTTAAACATAAAAACAAGCGCACTAAGCAATGCACCGAATAAAAAGCTTGATATAATATAAATAGTTGCGCCCAGCGTCATCTTTGATAGCCTTATTATAAATGTTTGATTCTCTCGCATGAGCATAAACCAAGGAAAACAAAAAGTGAACAAAAATTATAAAATAAATTCATCCGACAATTCACAAAGCGGTAATGTGCTTGTTTATGTTTTAATAGCCATCGTTTTGTTTGCGGCTCTTGGCTTTACATTATCGCGCCAAACACAAAATTCAAGCACTAAGGAAATTGATGCGGCCAAAGCTGATCTCTACGCTTTGGAGCTTTTATCATATGGCGCGCAAGTTAAATTGGTAATAGATCAGATGATTTTCACGGGCAGCAATATAAGCGGCCTTATCTTTACATTGCCTAACGAAGCTGGGTTTGCTACTTCGCCGCATATTCACAAAGTTTTTCATCCTGAAGGCGGCGGGCTAAGCCCATCTAACTTACCAAAAAAATCAATTGCCGAGATTTCTTCACCGCCATCAGCAGGCTGGTATTTAGGGCGATTTAATAATGTCGAGTGGAGTAAAGGCTCTGGCAATGATGTTATCTTAACTGCTCATCAAATTACAAAAGCAGTATGCGAGAAAATTAACAAAAATATTACAGGTTCTATCTCAATTCCTGCTCTTATTGGTGATCTTGATGATTATCTTGTTGATACTACAAATAATATCGATCTAACTGCCGCCGCTTGCGCTGCATGTGAGGGGTATGTAACATTATGCGTTAGTAACAGCGCGGTAAATACCTATAGTTTTTATAACATTGTGGCCGAGCGTTAATTTTTATATAAGGATAAGTTTTTGCAAAAATCAGATGTAATTATTATAGGAGCAGGTGCGGCAGGCCTAATGTGCGCTATGCAAGCGGCACAGCGCGGGCGCAGCGTTTTAATCATTGATCATATGCAAAAAATCGGTGAGAAAATCCGCATATCGGGCGGGGGGAAGTGCAACTTCACTAATCTTCATTGCAGCGCGAATAATTTCATCTCGCAAAATCCGCATTTTTGTAAATCTGCGCTGAAGCGTTTTACGTCACGTGACTTCATGCAAATGCTTAGAGAGCATAATATTGATTTCCATCAAAAACGCCATGATCTTGATGCGGATGAAAGCTCTAAAGGGCAGATGTTTTGCAATAAGTCTGCGCAAGATATTGTCGATATGCTGCAATTTGGTGTTGAAAATGCGCAAGGAAAATTCCAATTAGGCACTAAAATTAAAGATATCAAGAAAGATGATGCACAATATGTCATAGATACGGATAGAGGGCGTTTTTCTTGCAATAGCCTTGTGATAGCCAGTGGCGGGCTGTCTATTCCAAAAATCGGAGCAAGTAATTTCGGATATGAGCTAGCTAAGAAATTCGGTCTTAATATCATTCCTCCGCGCGCAGGACTTGTCCCCCTTACATTTGATAAAGAGCTATTAGATAAAACTGGAGAGCTATCGGGACTTTCTATTAATGCAAGCGTATCATGCGGCAAGGGAAGCTTTCGTGAAGGGCTGTTATTTACTCACCGTGGCTTATCAGGGCCTTCGATATTACAGATTTCCTCATATTGGCATGAGGGCGAGGAAATATTAGTTAATCTTGCGCCAGATTTAAATGTTTTCGAAGAACTTAAAGCGGCGCGTAATAAACAGCCAAAACAAATGCTGCGTAATATATTATCTGGAATAATTCCAAGCCGCACAGCCGCTATGATGGCTAGTTTAAGCAATAATGATACGCGCATTGCCGATCTATCCGATAAAAAACTCCGTATAGTTGGTGATATGGTAAATTCATGGAAAATCAAACCAAAGGGCAGTGAAGGCTATAGAACTGCGGAAGTTACTATTGGCGGCATTGATACAAATGAAATATCCTCTAAAACCTTTGAGGCAAAGAATGTTTCAGGACTTTATTTTATCGGAGAAGTTTTAGATATAACAGGCCATCTAGGCGGACATAATTTCCAATGGGCATGGAGTTCAGGATATTGCGCTGGGCAAGTGGTTTGAATTAAGAATCTGACACCGTCATCGCGAGCCGTAGGCGCGGCGATCTACAGGCCTCTCTTTGTAGACGCTAGATTGCCACGTCGCAAAAGCTCCTCGCAATGACGATTAGGGTCTTATTTTAAAAGCGTTTACTTTTAAAGAAATCCCTTAATATTTGCCCGCAGCTTTGTGCCATAATTCCGTGCGCTATGCTTGGTTTATGGTGGCATGTTGGTTGCTCATAAAATTTACCGCCATGAATTATTCCCCCGCCTTTAGGATCTGGAGCAGCAAAAACAACGCGGCTTATTCGGGCAAAGGATATAGCCGCCGCGCACATCGCGCATGGCTCTAAGGTGACATACAAGGTAGTATCGGGAATGCGCTGCGCCCCCGCTTTTGCGCATGCTTCGCGTAGGGCTAGCATTTCGGCATGGGCGCTGGGATCATGTAATTCCCGCGTGGCATTTCCTGCTCTCGCAATAATTTTACCGCTTTTATCGGTAATGACCGCGCCAATTGGCACTTCGTCGCGCGAGGCAGCGGCAATTGCCTCTTCCATTGCGATGCGCATAAGGCTATGGTCTTGGTCTGTAAATGAATTAGGATTAGTCATGGAACAAGAAAAGCACAAAGGCGACAGAATTGCAAAGGTAATGGCGCGCGCAGGTATATGTTCGCGCCGTGACGCAGAGAAATGGATAGCCGAACGCCGCGTTAAAGTTAATGGCAAGGTGATTACCTCGCCTGCATTAAATATAGTGGCTAGCGATAAGGTTATTGTTGATGGCAAGCTTTTGCCGCGCGAAGAGCAAACAAGGCTGTTCTTATATCATAAACCCCCTGGACTTGTGACTACGCATAAGGATGAGCAAGGACGCTCGACAGTGTTTGATGAGCTGCCCAAAAGCTTACCGCGCGTTGTTAGTGTTGGCCGACTTGATCTGAATACGGAAGGTTTATTGCTGCTCACCAATGATGGTGGCTTGTCGCGCCATTTAGAGCTTCCCGATACGGGCTGGAAGCGAAAATACCGTGTACGTGTTAACGGAAAAGTAAACCCAACGCGCCTTGCCAGCCTTAAAAGCGGTATTACGGTTGAAGGTGTACGTTATAAATCTATCGAGGCGAAACTAGAGGAACAGCCCGAGGGGCGTGAAAATGCGGGCGCAAATTCATGGATTTCTATAACTCTGCGTGAGGGAAAGAACAGAGAAATCCGCCGCGTTATGGAGGCTTTAGGGCTTAGGGTTACACGCCTTATTCGCACTGATTACGGCCCCTTCACTCTTGGTAAGATGGAGCGCGGAGCGGTTAGCGAGGTTAGTGTTGGTGTAATGAGAAGTCAAATTTCCAGATATTTTGAAGAAAATAACATAAATTTAAAGCGAGAGATTGACCCCAAAGATAAAAATCGTACATTTGGGCGAAGTGATAAGAATAGAAGTGAGAAAAACTCCCAAAATACAAAAAACCCGAAGAAATTCTCTTCAAAAACACAAGAAAAGCGAAAAAACCCGACAAATAATGCTGGAAAATACAAAAAAAGTGATAAATAATGAAAATTGTCGGCGGTATATTTGGTGGGCGCAAGCTCTTTACTCCTAAAAATAATGATATACGTCCAACCAGCGATAAAATCCGTGGCGCGGTGTTTAATATGCTGCAATCTCGTGATGCATTAGATGGTGTACGTGTTTTGGATGTATTTTGCGGAACAGGTGCTTTGGGCTTAGAAGCGTTATCGCGCGGGGCTTGTCACTGTACGTTCATGGATAAAGCACGTAGCTCGCTTGACTTGGCGCGTGATAATGTCGATATGCTTAAAACAGCGGATATCTGTGATTTTATATTGAAGGATGTTTTGAAAATAGGGCAGAGCAATGCTCCATATGATCTAATATTCCTTGATCCGCCCTATAATAAAGGCCTTATCAACATTACGCTAAACGCTTTGATTGCGGGTGATTGGCTAGCGCAAGATTGCTGGATTATCTGCGAAAGTGAACGTTCATTTTCCTGCGCGTTAACAGATAGCTTTATTATTGATAACGAAAAGACGTACGGCGATATAAAGATAACAATTCTGCGCTGTAAGGAATGAGTTAATAGGGTAGAAAAATATTTATTTTTCGAATCTTAAATCTTTCGGGTTCGCTTGGATTACGCATGGTTCTTGTCCTACTTTGCGGGCTCACCATGTTTGAATAGGGTCAAGCTATTGATATAGAATCGTTTTTAAAGAAATGGTACGCCCTACAGGAATCGAACCTGTAACCCCCTGCTTAGAAGGCAGGTGCTCTATCCAGTTGAGCTAAGGGCGCATATAGTCACATAAATTTTTATCACTCCAGTTAAAGAGTAGCGTTAAGTTGCATAAAAGAGCAATAAAAATCAAGCTTTTTTATCGCTATCTGCTGGAATATATTTAAAATTATCAGAATAGTTACGCGGTTTTACGCGGCGTTTATTTTCAGTTA
>JAMONE010000011.1 GCA_027066695.1 Micavibrio sp.
GCATAAATCAAGCATGGCAAATACCCCCCTCAAGCAAAACACACAATATCTTCATTTATTAAGATAGTTTCAAAAAACGGCCATAATGTCAATGATATTACTCAAACTTTATTTAAAACGAAAGATTATTGCTTAATAGGCTGGTTATTTGCCTTTAATTTTTCATATCTACACATGTAATCTTTATAAGAGTTAGCAATCCCATCTTTTAACGCAAAGCTTGGCGACCAACATGATTCGAAAATCTGACTATTATCCAATAATTTCCGCAAAGCTCCGTCTGGCTTTGACTTATCGAACACCACATCTCCACTATAGCCGACAACATCACATATAATTTTAACAAGCTCTTTTATAGAAACCTCTTGGCCAGAGCCAATATTAACATGATCTGCGGAGCTATAATTTTGTAGCAAAATCAACAAGCCATCGACTAAATCATCGACATAAAGGAATTCGCGAAATACCTCGCCGCTACCCCAAACATGCAAAACAGAATCACCACGCATTTTTGCTTTATGCGCCTTCATAATTAATGCTGGAATAACGTGAGAATTTTGCTCATCGTAGATATCCCCCACGCCATAAAGATTACACGGCATCGCAGAGATAAAATCACAGCCATATTGAGCGCGATAATAGCTAGCCATTTTCAAACCACCAATTTTCGCCAAAGCATAAGCCTCATTTGTTGGCTCTAGCTCCCCCGATAGCAACGCGCTTTCCTTTATAGGCTGGGCGCATTCACGCGGGTAAATGCATGATGAGCCAAGAAATAACAGCTTAGCAACGCCCGCTTCATAGGCCGCATGAATTATATTGGTGGATATCATTATATTGTCGTAGAAAAATTCGGCAGGGTTTTGGGAGTTAGCCAATATCCCGCCAACCTTAGCCGCAGCAACAATGATAACATCAGGCTTATTCGCAGCAATCCAGCCCTTAACCGCGCCTTGGTCGCGTAAATCCAGCGCATCATGAGACACAGTTAAAACTTCGCAATTCTCGCGCGATAATCGGCGCAATAAAGCAGCCCCAACCATGCCCGCATGACCAGCAACCCATATGCGCTTATCAACAAGTGAAAACGGAGTTTCCAGCCAGCCCTCTTGCATATATTGCTATCCTCCACCAATGTTAAGGTGATCTATGTTCATTCAATAGTGTGCATCAATCACTATGAAAAAACCAATGGTTTTTGTTGATGTATGACCTTAAAATAATTTTAAAATATATATATCAAATCATTATCAGGTAATTCAAAATCAAAATCATTTAGTGGGCTGCCTAAAGAGGTTGGTTAAGCGTAGCAAAAATACACTGGTGCTATAAGGTAAGCGCAATAAACATACTAATTTACTCATGCTACAACATGGTAAAAACAGGTTTATTCTTAATGCAAGTTACTATATCTTCCATATTTAGATACTGGCCTTAGATTTTCCGCCGTCTTAATACTTCGCCATGTGTCGGGAAGTTTTCATAGTCTGTGATTGTGCAAACCGCATCTTTCAGAGCCTCAAACCCTTGCTTGTCACAACGCGATATCGAGGTGCGCTTCAAGAAATCCCAAACGCTTGTACAAGAATAAGTGTGCGCCCAGCCGCCAGTAGGAAGGACATGGTTTACCCCTATCCCGTAATTCCCAAGGCTTGAGGGCGTATATTCACCGATCAAAATCTCACCTGCATGTTTAAGCCGAGGCAGGAGCTTCTCGCCGTCTTTTACTTTTAGATGCAAATGCTCGGGCGCGTATTTATTGGCTAGAGCAATGCTCTCATCCAAGCTCTCGGTCAAAATAATCCCGCCATAGCTAGTTTTTGATCCACCCATAACATGAGCGCAGATATCACGGTGTTTTGGCGGCAAGCTATTTATCACTGCGGCCATATTCTCTTGGACATAGCGCGCGAGTTTTTCATCATGCGTTACCAGCAATGCGCTGCTATCCATGCCGTGTTCGGCCTCATTCAGTACATCTAATATCGTGTTATCGGGATCGGCAGAGCTATCTGCCAGCACAATAGCCTCGCTTGGCCCCGCTGGCATTCCTGCATCCATAATATCGGATAATACGCGCTTGGCCGCCGCAACATACGGGCTTCCTGGCCCAAGTACTTTTTTGACTTGTGGCACGCTTTGCGTACCATATCCCAGCGCAGCAATCCCTTGCGCTCCGCCGCATTTATAGACATTTTCTATTCCGCATAACCGCGCAGTATAAAGCGTAGCATCATCAACAGAGCCATTTGGCGTTGGCGGGGTAACTACCGCTATATTTGGAACTCCTGCAATAACCGCAGGCAAACCAAGCATATATAAAGCGGAAGGAAACGCGCCCTTACCGCGCGGAATATACAAACCAACCGAGTCTATAGCCGAGATTTGCTCGCCCGCCCATACGCCTTTTTCGATCTCGATCATCCATGGATCTTCAACGCGGCGAAATTGTTCTACATGAAACATTTTAACATTTTGCGCACATTTCTTGATCGCGGATTTAAGCTCTTCATCAAGATTAGCCTCGGCGCGATTAAATTCTTCTTCGCTGGCTTTGATATTTGTTATTTCCGCATTTTCAAATTTCTTGGCATATCGGCGCAGCGCGTCATCACCATTCTCTCGCACATCATCAATGATAGGCTGGACTTGCTTTATCACGCTATCAATATCGGCCTGCGCTCTACGCATTATCCGATCTTTGATATTCTGATTTGTCTCACTCCAGCGATAAAGTGCAATATTCATTGATTTAATCCTTTGGAATATTTATAAAACACATGAGTTTATAAACTGAAAAGCACTCTATGACAAAAGAAAACATTACAATTATTGATTATGGCTCGGGTAATTTGCGGTCTGTGGCGAAATCTTTCGAGCATATAGGCGCAAGCGTATCCATAAGCAATAAGCCCGATGACATATTAAAAGCCGAGCGTTTGGTGCTACCAGGGCAAGGCGCATTCCGTGATTGCATGGAGAATTTAAGCGCAATTGATGGGATGATAGACACATTAAACGAGGCTGTGCTAAACAAGGCCACTCCATTTTTAGGTGTATGTGTAGGCATGCAGCTCATGGCTAGCCGCGGGGTAGAGCATGGCGCGTGCGCTGGGCTTAACTGGATAGAAGGTGATGTAATTCCCATTGATGTAAAAGGCACAGCTTTGAAAATCCCGCATATGGGCTGGAATGATTTGCAATATCTCTCGGCAAATAACTCTCAAGACAACCGTCATTTTGTGCTGCGCAACATAGAATCTTCAGAAAATTTTTACTTTGTTCATTCTTTTATGTTCCAATGTATATATAATCATAATTGTCTGGCGATGACGGATTATGGCGGTCTTATTCCTGCCATAGTTGGTCGTAATAATATGATTGGTGTTCAGTTTCATCCTGAAAAAAGCCATGATAGCGGATTAAAGTTATTATCTAGCTTTCTTGATTGGAAACCGTAGGGGGAATTTATGGTAGAGAGTACAAATTTAAAACCGTTAGAGCCAACGCCAACGGTTGAGCATCTTGAAAAATTTAACTCAGGTGATCTGAATGATATTTGCGATGCGACTGACGCAGCCATAGAGGGCGGCGGCGGTTTTGGTTGGGTTGAACTTCCTGCGCGTGATGTTTTGGAACGCTATTGGCAGGGCGTTTTGGTAATGCCGCGGCGTACCTTGTTTGTTGCGCGTCTTGATGGCGTTATTTGCGGAACATGCCAATTGCTTGAACCGCCTGTTAATAATGAAGCACAAAGCTTTGTGATTAAGCTAACCACTAATTTTGTAACGCCATGGGCGCGTGGTCACGGCCTTGCTAAAATGCTTATAGAAGCCGCCGAAAAACACGCCGTTGCCGCAGGATTTGAAGTGATTAACCTTGATATCCGCGAGACTTTGCAACGCGCAAAAGATCTATATGAAAGCATGGGCTACACCAAAATAGGCGAACACCCGCACTATGCTAAAATTGATGGTAAAGTCCTTAAAGGCTATTATTATTGTAAGATGATTGGTTAGGGGGAGTTTATATAACTATCTCCAAATGCCTCCCCTAAAATTGTGCACTACTGTCCAGTAGGAATTTAGGCATATGCAAATGCTATTTGATTTTCATCTAATCCATTATTTTACCTTCGATTTTCAGATATTTTTTTGTGATTAATTTTATAAAATAGGGTTGCTTTTATCTTTAATGAACAACCCCGCCGCAAGCTACGGGGTATTACGTTATTGCGAGAATTGTAAGTGTCACATTATCGTCTTATTTTGCGCCAATTAGCTACATTATTATTATGCTCAGAAAGGGTTTTTGCAAAAGCATGGCCTCCGCTTCCATCGGCTACGAAGTAAATATATTTATGCTCTTCAGGATTGAGCGCGGCCTCGATAGAGGCTTTGCCAGGATTGGCAATAGGCGCAGGAGGCAGCCCCGCATATAGGTAAGTAT
>JAMONE010000012.1 GCA_027066695.1 Micavibrio sp.
CTTCTTCTTTAAGCCAGCCCTCTAGAAGCCACACTGTTGAGCTTGGTACATTCTTTATCACCATATCCTGTCTTGAAGGGGCTGGTAGCTCTGGCCTTTCATTAAATTCATCCTTCATTAATAAACTTTCTCTTTTTATTATCTTAATACCGAACCCCATTAGTGGCATTTTCTTTTACAAGAATGCAACAAAATAATTAATGGTGCGTTAACTCATTATTTTTAGATGAATAATTTTTACTCCGAATTTCGGAGTAATTGCCGGGTGATTTCGGAGTTGAGGCGGTTCGAAAACCTCCTTTTCGGTCAAAGACCACCCTATCTATAAAAGCTATAGTAATTCCGACTTAAAATAAAACATCCACTTTCCCCGTCATTACACGGTTTATCTGTACTATTATTAATCTAAATTACTATAATTTGTGCGTTACTGGAAACGCGACAATATGTGACAGCTTTTTGTCCTTTGGTTTCCCCCATAATTGGCTCTTTTTCAGATTTGGTGGATAAATCACTATACATGATTTCACCATAATCTGAGACTAAACATAATATATGTACTCAATGAATAATAACTTTAGGCAATAAAACCCAATACTTGCCATTATATTTCATTTTTCCTGCCTTATCTTCGGCTCTTTGCCCATAGCCCCAAAACACATCGCCGCGAACAGCGCCTCTAATTGCGCCGCCCGTATCTTGAGCTATCATAAGGCGGCTATTATTTTTGTCCATTTTGTCTGTAGGATGTTCAATATCTACCCAAAGCGGCAAGCCATAAGATATAAGTGTACGATCAACAGCCAAAGATCGCTCTGCTGTTAAAGCAACGCCCTCTGCGCCGATTGGGCCATCTCCTGTGATTTCACGGAAGAAAACATATGACTTATTCGTATTCATAATTTCATCAGCTTTGTCAGGATTAGCCGCCAGCCACGCTCTAATACTTTGCATCGAGACTTTTTCCTTGCTCAATTCCCCCATATTGATTAGCTCACGCCCGATTGCATAATATGGGTGTCCGTTTTGCCCAGCGTAACCAATGCGCAGCGTTGAGCCATCATCCATCTGAACAAGGCCAGAGCCTTGGATTTGCACAAAAAAAGCATCAACCGCATCATCGACCCAAAGTAAAACCTTATCATTATGCGGCCAATTTCCTGAAACTATGTCTTCACGCGCTTCATAGGGTTTTAAGCGACCATTTTTAACGCGCCCTGCAATGCGATTACCGTTTAGCTCTTCGCGGAAATCTCCAAGCTGAACCATAATCAAATCATCAGGGCGTTTGTAAAGCGGATAGATGTAAGGTGGCTTTTTTATGCGCGCGCCTTTAAGAGATGCTTCATAATATCCAGTAAATAAACCAACAGGATTATTATTATTACTTATTTGATAAGGGGTGAAATTTTCTTCAAAAAATGTTTTTAAGGAGGCGTTATCTGCGGATATTACATCTATAAATTTTGCGCATTTAACCTGCCAATCACCATAAGTTCCTGCTTGCTTGAGAACACCGAAATTTTCATCAGACGGTTTTTTCATTATACGCTGACAAGAGCGCAAAAATGCAGGGGCAAAGCCCTCAAAATCATCATTTCCCCAATTGGGTAGCTCTGAAAAGATGGCTTCACTTAAAACCAGCTTATCTGGCTGTTCTTCCTTTTCACCACAAGAAACCAGCATAAACAAGCATAGGATAATAAAAAGCCGCATAGAGTTAATGGGTATTAGGGATGATATCATTATCTTCATCACCATCTTCTCTGGTTTCGATAACTAGCCAACGTGGATCGCGTGATTTCAAATTACGAGAGAATGTCCAAACATCGCGCATAAGAGTTGTTTTCTCAGGATGACCAGAAATAATATTGCTGTCTTCATCTCTTATTACAGAAGTTTCATCTGCCCAAAAACGCACTGTTACTAAAGCCTCCTTACCATTAAGAGAAGCCTCGACAACTTCAGATTTTTTAATGGCATGAATTTCACTAACCATAGTCTCACCAGCATCTTCACGCGCAGCAATTGATTTATCAAATGCGTTATAGACATCCTCTCCCAAAAGATCCTTAAGGGTTTCACGATCACCTTCTGCGAAAGATTCAACGATATAAGCAAATGCATCTTGCGCGGCTTGCAAAAATACTTTTATGTCGAATTCTTTATCTGCTTTGGAAATGTCAATCAAGCCTGCTTCGGCGGCATGACCATCAATAGACATGCTGCCCTTAGAGCCTTCAACCAATTCTTTAATTGCGCAAAAGGTTTCCTCGGTCTCTTCAGAAGAAGTGCCAAGTCCGATGATCTTGCCCTCACTGCTTAATTTCAAGTCAGGGGTAGGGCGATCAACATCTTCCCCGTTTTTTGTTCCTAAAATACTGCGCAGCCAGAAAATTAATCCAGCAGCAACAATAGCATAAACCATTAATTCAGCAGTCACTTGAAATCCCTCATTATTGAAATTATATTTATACAGGTAATAAATTGATTTTACCATAGTTTTCGATGCTATACATATAGAAACCTCTGAAAAAGCATAGTTTTCTATAGATTATTTATCTTACGCACGCTACGCTGTGGGCTACAGCAAAGCTGTAACCATAGAATATTAGGAACTGACTTTAAAATGCCATTTTTTGTAATTTTTATCATAATACCAATATCTGAAATTCTCGTTTTTATGGGCGTGAGTGATAAAATCGGCCTTGGCACAGCTCTGTTTTTCGCCTTATTCACCGCCATTTTAGGTGGATTTATTGTGAAATACCAAGGTATACAAACAATGATAACAGCGCAAAAATCTATGCAACACGGGCAAATACCATCCAAGGAATTATTTGACGGCTTGTGCATTGTTGCGGCGGGCGCGACATTAATTACACCGGGATTTATAACCGACATAATCGGATTTTCCTTGCTTGTTCCTGCTATTCGGAATTTTTTGCGGGAAAAACTGGCCTCTAGCAGTAAATTTCAATCATCTAGCTTCAGTGCGCAATATACGCAAAGCACTCAAGATTCGGATATTATCGATGTTGAGTATGAAACAATAATAGAAGAACAGGACAAGCCTTGAATCGAGGGCAGAATAAATATATAACCAAAATACAGCAATCAAGATATAAAAGGTAATACTAATATGAGCGATGAAACAAAAGCACCACAAGATCCAGAGACAAAGCAAGAAGAGCAATTAGAAGCGACTGCGCTTCCTATAAATATCCATACGCAATATATTCGTGATATATCATTTGAAAATCCCGATGCGCCGCATTCTATGCGCGCAGGGCTTCCTATGCCTGAAATGGCGGTTAATATTGGTATGGATGCACGTGCATTAAAAGATGATGATTTGGAAAATCTTTATGAGGTTGCGCTAACTGTTTCTGCAACTGCAAAAAGAGAAGATAAAACTGTATTTATTGCAGAAATTATCTATGGCATTACCGTTTCTATTGGCGACATTGTACCAGAAGAGCAGCATCACCCGCTTTTATTGATAGAAATCCCTAAGCTTGCCTTTCCATTTGCCCGCCAAATCTTGGCTGACCTGACATCGCAGGGCGGATACCCTCCGCTTCTTCTTAACCCCGTTGATTTCCAAGCATTATATATGGAACGCTTTAAAGAAGATATTGAGCAAGCAAGACAAGCGGCAGAGCAGGGTAAAACAAACTAAAAATATTAAGTAATTCCAGTTGGGTTAGGCATCTATGGCAAAAAAGAAAAAGAGGAAATTTTTTATCCATTTGGTGTCTGATGCAACAGGAACAACATTACTAGGGCTTTCACGCGCAGTATTGGCGCAATTCGAAAATATCGACCCAACCCAAAAATTCTGGCCATTAGTGCGCACAGAACGACAATTAGAGCGCGTTATAAAACGTATTTCGGATAATCCTGGCCCTGTTATTTTTACTTTCGTAAATGATAAAATGCGCAAGCGTTTGACAGATCAATGTGAAGAGCTTGGCGTTCCGTGCGTTGCTGTGCTTGATCCGATTATACATTCTCTTTCATCATATTTAGGTGTTCACGCAACAGGCGTTCCGGGACTGCAACATGTCATGGATGATGCCTATTTTAAACGCGTTAATGCGGTTGATTTTGCCATGCGCTTTGATGATGGTAAATCAATAGAAGGCATTAAGAAAGCCGATGTTGTTTTAGTTGGTGTATCGCGAACATCAAAAACCCCGACAAGTATTTTCTTAGCTCGGCGCGGCATTAAGGCTGCTAATATCCCGCTTGTACCAGGCGTGGATGTACCTGATGAGTTTTTCACCTTGGATCGCCCGCTTTATGTTGGCCTAAGCGCATCACCGAATAGGTTAAAGCAGTTGCGTAATAC
>JAMONE010000013.1 GCA_027066695.1 Micavibrio sp.
TCTATTTCCGCAGGGCTTGATTATCCAGGAATTGGCCCTGAACACGCATGGCTGTTCGATACAAAGCGCGTAAACTATGTCAGTATCACAGATGATGAAGCCCTAGAAGCATTTCAGCTATGCGCGAAACTAGAGGGCATTATCCCCGCGTTAGAATCCGCACATGCCTATGCGCATATACTTAAAATTGCTGGTGATCTGCCAAAAGATCACATAATGGTACTTAATTTAAGTGGTCGCGGCGATAAAGATATCTACACCGTGGCTGAAAAACTTGGAGTTAACATATGAAAACATTGTCATCCCGAAAGCCTTAGCTGAGGGATATTAAGATCTCTCCACTACGTGTTCGAGATGACAATTTGGAAAACAGGAATTATAATGAGTGATTACGAAGTAAAAGCAGGGCTTGAAAAGCTAGATGGTTTTTCCGTTATTGGACTATCTATCATTACCTGCAATGACAAAGCAGCCGAGGAAATTAACGCTCTTTGGGAGAGTTTCTTTGCCAAAAATATCGGGCAATTGGTTGAAAACCGTGTTGATGATGTAATCTACGCGGTATATTCCGATTATGAAGGCGATCATACAAAGCCGTACCGCTTAACCATCGGTTATAAAATCAAGGACGCGCCCGAGCCGCAAACACCCGAAGGCTTACACCACGTAACTGTGCAAACCGCCGACTACGCCATGATGAGCGCAGCGGGCGAGCAACCAAAAGCTCTACTCGAGACATGGACGGCCATTTGGCAAAGTGATTTGGACAGAAAATTCGAGACAGATTTCGAAGTATATGGCAAAAGCTTCTTCGAAGAAGGATTGCATGAAATATTGGTCTGTATAGGGGTTAATATTAAGTAAGGGGCTAGTAACCGCCACGAGGCTAAAGATATTTAGCAAGTTTACATAGATGGAAGATTCAAAAAACTACGTGCAACTTATGCAAAAATAGTATAGATATTCCGCCATGAGTAATTTTAGCGATATAAAGAAACGTCTATCCATGTCAACGACTATGCCTGCTTCTCCTCTTATGGGTGGGGCAGTATCCAGACATTCTCACCATGCCCATAATCATGATGAAATCGAAGAGGATGATGATGAGTGCGATGAAGACAACACTAATCCAACAGGTGGCTGCGGCTGTGGTTGTCGATAATAGCATTAATAATAATCAATTATAAAATTAGAGAAAGACCAAGCAATGCTTCGCCTTGTCCATCGTTTTGAATTAACCAAAAACCCTAAAGCCGATATCTTATCGGGAATAACTGTGGCACTTGCCCTTGTTCCCGAAGCAATCGCCTTTGCCTTTGTTGCAGGCGTTTCTCCTTTGGTAGGGCTATATGCAGCCTTTATCGTAGGTTTGATTACCTCTGTTTTTGGTGGACGAAGTGGTATGATATCAGGCGCAACTGGCGCAATGGCTGTGGCTATGGTTGGGCTTGTGGCATTTTACGGCGTGGAATATTTATTTGCGACTATTGTTTTAACAGGAATAATACAAATATTAGCTGGAGCATTTCACCTAGGTAAATTCATACGCCTTGTTCCGCATTCTGTAATGCTAGGCTTTGTAAATGGTTTGGCAGTTGTCATTTTTCTTGCGCAATTAGGGCAGTTCAAAGCATCAAAAGCTGCGCAAGATGTCAGCCCTTCTCATGGCACAGAAAATGCACATAGCGCGATTGATGTGATATTTAACGGCGGCTGGATGCAAGGCAGCGAGATGTATTTAATGGTTGGGCTAACACTGCTTACAATGGCAATTATCTGGCTATTCCCAAAAATTCCAAAGATAGGAAAGCTTATCCCTGCGCCGTTGGCCTCGATTGCTATTGTCTCTGGGCTGGTTATTAGCCTTAATCTTGATACACGTACAGTAGGTGATTTAGCAAGCGTAGCTGGTGGTCTTCCAACATTTCACATCCCTATGGTTCCATTTACCTTTGAAACTTTAATAATTATTTTGCCGTTGGCATTTACCTTGGCTGCAATCGGCCTTATCGAAAGCTTGCTAACCCTTACATTAATAGACGAGCTAACGGAATCGCGCGGACGTACATCAAAAGAATGTATTGGACAGGGTTCGGCAAATCTTACTTGCGGATTTTTCGGAGCAATGGGTGGGTGCGCTATGATTGGTCAGTCCATGATTAATATTAAGTCAGGTGGACGCGGGCGGTTATCAGGCATTACAGCGGCTCTAACATTGCTTTGCTTTATTCTATTTGCTTCATCTTTAATCGAAATGGTTCCTTTGGCCGCGCTTACAGGCCTAATGATGATGGTCGTTATCGGAACTTTTGCTTGGGCATCCATCCGCATTATGAAGAAAATACCGCGCGAAGATGCTTTTGTTATTATTCTGGTTACAGGCATTACCGTAGCGCATGATTTAGCTATGGCAGTTATTATTGGCGTTATTGTCTCCGCGCTTGTTTACGCTTGGAAATCGGCAAAACATATTTGGGTTGTAGAAGGCCGCTCTGAAAAAGAAGGCCATAAAGTTTATATGCTCCATGGCCCGTTATTTTTTGGCTCTATAGCAGGGTTTAAGGATATTTTTGATCCAAAGAATGATGAAGAGTCTGACATTATTCTGGACTTCCGCAATGCTCGTGTTTGGGATCACTCTGCATTAGAGGCAATTGACGCGCTAGCCGCTAAATATAAGGAAGTAGGGAAAAAATTACACCTTGTTCACCTTAGTCCTGATTGTCAGCTATTGTTGAAAAATGCCAAAGATATGGTTGAGGTCAATATGATAGAAGATCCGCATTATGGCGTGCTAGTTGATTATGCTGATACTGTTGGGGTAAAGACATAATCTTCTATAGAACCCTCTGCAAAAAGAAAAAACGCCCGAAGGCGTTTATCCGTAAGTTATTGATTTCTTGGAGCGAGTGAAGAGATTCGAACTCTCGGCCCCAACCTTGGCAAGGTTATGCTCTACCCCTGAGCTACACTCGCATATAACCCCAAGAAATTAATTAGGGCAATATATATCTTTGAAAATGAAATGCAAGCATAAAAATACAAAATTTTAATACATCGCACCAATTTGCACCAGTGGAACTTTATATCCTATCGGCTCATGATTAGGAAAAAGCGAGTAAATCATTATGTTAGGCGTGTTTTCAACTGGCTGCGTCATGCGCTCTGGAATCTCGTAATGCATAAGCTCATCGCCGTTATTCTCGTCATCATAGACAAGCATAAATAAACGTTGATCACGATAATATTCTACGCGGCAAACAATATCGGGAAGGGGCATGTCACTGACAAGCATAACATCACCACCATGTAAGACACCAAGCTCTATATTCATTATACCCCTATTTCTGGTATTTTAAGTGAGCTATCCATCGCAGGGGCTTCATGTTGTGGAGCTACCAAATCTGCTTCTATTTGTGAAGCAAATTTTTTTATTACACCCGTACATTGAGGCGAACCTAGTGCAGCTATATCGCAGCCGATCATGTCGGGGTTTTTCAACAGTTCTACGCCTTCCATAGCGTTTATCTTTGCCATAAGTTCTTCTGGTTGCATTACTTAATTTTTCCTCTATACACAAACAAGCATTTGCAAGTATTATGGCAGATAAATATTAACAAGAACTTTATACATAAAATTTGAACTTTGTTTTTTTTATAATATTAGGATATAGTAAAATCATGAATATAGATATTGATCCAAAATTGCTGGAAATTCTGGTATGCCCACTAACCAAGGGGCTGCTTACCTATGACCGAGCCGCGCAGGAGCTTGTTTCCGAGCGCGCCAAGCTGGCCTTTCCTATTCGTAATGGCATTCCGATAATGTTGATTGAGGAAGCAAGGGTGATTGAAGCATGAGTGATGGTAAAGATATCAAAGTAGAAGTTAAATGCGCTAAAAGAAACACATGAACATGAAGCCAACGAACAACACATTACTGCTTCTAAATCTTCTCCTTATAAGCCTCTGAGCGGCTATGAGGCATTTATAGTGCCTGCGCTACAGGGGAATTAAAAAATCCAACATATTAAAAAAATTAAAGGAATTTGGCCATGAGCAATAGCAGCAGAGCCTATGAAGCAGTAAAAAATGATCCTAACCGTGTAATTATTTTTGACACAACCCTTAGAGATGGCGAGCAAAGCCCGGGTTGCGCAATGAATTTAGAACAAAAGCTTAAAATGGCAGGCATTTTGGATGAGCTTGGCGTAGATGTGATAGAAGCTGGCTTTCCTGTGGCTTCTGTTGGTGATTTCGAGGCGGTAAACGAGATTGCCAAGAACGCCAAAAATGCGACTATCTGCGGCTTAGCGCGCGCAAAAGAAAGCGATATCGAGGCCGCGGGTAAAGC
>JAMONE010000014.1 GCA_027066695.1 Micavibrio sp.
ATTGCCGATGTTGCACATTATGTATGCGCTGGCTCTAACCTTGATGATGAAGCGCAAAATCGCGGAAATTCCACATATTTCCCTGATCGCGTTGTGCCGATGCTGCCTGAGGCTCTATCCAATGATTTATGCTCATTGCGTCCTAATGAGGACAGGGCATCGCTCGCGGTTCATATGTATATTGATGAGCGCGGCAAGCTTGGCAAATATAAATTCACCCGCGCACTGATAAAATCCCATGCCCGCCTGACTTATGAGCAAGTGCAAGCGGCAAAAGATGGTAATGGCGATGATACCACCGCTCACCTTATGGAGGAGGTTATCAACCCGCTCTATGAGGCTTATGCAGTGCTTGATAAAGCTCGCCGAAACCGCGGCGCACTTGACCTTGATTTGCCAGAGCGTCAGATAATTATCAATGATAAAGGCATTATGAGCGGCGTTACCACTAGGCTACGCCTTGATGCGCACAAGCTAATTGAAGAACTTATGATATTGGCCAATGTCGCCGCAGCCAGTGCGCTTGAGGGTAAAAAGAATTTCCCGTGTGTTTATCGCGTTCATGATAAACCCAGCTATGATAAGCTGGAAGGGGCGCGTGATTTTATCGAGAGCTTTGGACTTTCTTTGCCTAAGGGGCAAGCTATTAAGCCTAAGCAAATCAACTATTTACTGCAAGCAGCCTCTAAGCACTCATACTCGCATCTAATATCGCAGATGGTTTTGCGTACGCAAAGCCAAGCCATATACTCCACCGATAATATCGGGCATTTCGGCCTAGCATTAGAGAAATACGCACATTTTACCTCGCCCATTCGCCGTTATGCGGATTTGCTGGTTCACCGCGCATTAATCGGCGCTTATGGTCTTGGCAATGGCGCAATGTCGGATCATGAGAGGGCGCGTATAAACGAGATCGCCCAGCATATATCCGAGACCGAGCGCACCTCTATGGGCGCAGAGCGCAGCGCAACAGATCGTTTCACCGCTAGCTATCTTTCAAGCCATATCGGCGCAGAGTTTGATGGTAAAATTAACGGCGTTACTCGCTTTGGCTTATTTGTTACTTTGGCCGAAAGCGGAGCTGACGGGCTTATCCCGATGAAAGCTTTGGGTGATGATTACTATATCCACGATGAAAAAGCACACGCCCTTATTGGCCGTAAACATAGGCATGTATATCGCCTTGGCGCGGCTTTGCGCATTGTTATAAAAGAGGCTGATGGCATTACAGGGTCATGTGTTTTTGGGCTTGTCGCTGGTCAGAAGGGCGCAGATATAGAAGGCATGGCAAAGCCTAAGATCAGCTCTCGTAACCATGATTATGGCGGTAAAAAGCCACATAAAGGCAAGAGCAAAAGAGCGCGGCAGAATGCTTCAAGGAAAAAACGTGGTTTATAATTCAAGAGCGGCGAATTGTCGCCGAACCCGCAGTCGCGTGTTTAATTGCTCAAATGATTATAAAACTATTGACATCTACCCCAAAACCCTGCATAAAACCGTTCTTATATAAATAGAGGAATAACTAGAGATGGCTAAAGCGTCACATATAAAAGTAAGATTAGAAAGCGAAGCAGGTACAGGATACCGCTACTACGCTAAACGCTCAACACGCGCGGAATATAAGATTAAAAAGAAGAAGTATGACCCTTGGGCTATACACCCTGAGACAGGGAATAAAGGCGCACATGTAATGTTCGTTGAAAAGAAAATGCCTCCTTCTAAGAAATAGTTGGCTAAGAAATAGTTGGCTTCGCTCGTATTCAAAGGCTCATATACTGCTCAATTGGTTGATAAATGGTTAGAAAATTTACTTCTTAAAGAAATTGATAAACTAAGCATTATAATCATGGATAATGCACCAGTCCATAACAAAAAATTCATAAAAAATTTGCTTGAAGAATATGGACATACCATGCTTGTTTTGTCGCCATATTCACCAGATTTCAACCCTATTGAACAATCCTTTGGAGCAATGAAAAAACGGCGAGAGGGAATGCCTATTACGACTACTGAAAACCTTATTCTGTCTTATTCTTAATCGAAGTTACTATATATGAATCATTCTAATTTGGGGCTAAACATATACTTATTCTGGTTTTATTTTCGAGTTGGGGTAAAACACGCCCCTTACACGATTACCATTATCACCACTACCGAAGATTTTACTGATATTGGTTTTAAGGTTAACCTGCGCACGATTACCCTCCAAAATATTGGGGCCACGAGTAATTTTTACATTTTCGTGTAATTCTGCAATATCTGTAGCAGCATTATATATGGCTCGCTCACTGGTTAAAACCTCATCAGGCGTTGTTATTACAACATTACCAAAAGCCTCAAGCGTCTTTAATGTGCGTTTGCCATGCTTATCTTCATTAAAAATAGTCACTATTTTATCTGCCTCTAACGTATCACCAAGACGGACAGCTTTGGCGTTACCAAGTGCTTCTAGCCGACCTGCGCTTACCCAATATTGAAACTTATCACGCGCAGTTACAACTTGACCATCCGATACAAGGCGCAAATTATTGCCCGTTATAACGGCAAAGCCCTTATCTATATTATATATCGCTTTATCGCCATATACCTTACTTTGCGCCGAGATTATTTTGACATTACCGCTCGCCAAAATAGTATAAACATCCATTCCCCCATCTTTGCTATCACGGTATTTTGCCTTTAAAATATCAGAGAATAAAGTCGTCGCACCCTGAACTGCTTTTACATTTTTATTGGCTTTGAAATAAAGCTCTGTCCTGTGCCATTCCAAACTTTCATCGGCTGTAATTTCCATTGGTTTATTGCTATCAGGGTTGCTTGATGCTTGCGCCCATCCATTTGGTATATAAAAGTGAAATATTATACAAAGAGTGAGTATGATTTTTACCATTATTTTATGCCCCCAATTCCATTTTCCAAAATAAGCTTTGCCGGCCCCGTGAAGATTATCTCTCCCGTAGCTCCGTTAGCTTTAACACCTGTTGCATCGATTGAAATTTCATGACCGCTACCTTGAACATGCTTTTCTGACCAAGCAAAATTTTGTTTCAAATCTATATGCGCTTCTTCACTACGCAGGGTATAACCGCCCTCATGCTCCATAAAAACACTTCCTTGTAAAAAGAAGCGTTCTGTATCTTGACGATATGCACCTGTATTTGCCTTCATAATAACTTTAAGACCATCTTTCATGATCATTGTACCAATAGGCTGTTCTAGCATGATGAGATCTTTGTTCTTTTCACCTTGCACCGCGCGTTTGGCTATTATTTCATAGGGCTGGTTTTTCTTGTCCATGCTCTCGAATTTGGGGTTAAGCAATTCATTTTGAACAATTTGTTGCTCTTTTATATCTTTATTATCAGTATTTTGCGTAGTTACTACCAAATTATCATCAATCCCAGTGCGCAAGAATAAAATAGCAACAATTATCATCGCAGCAAGTGGCAGTGCCAAGCGCATAATACGCACAAACTTTGAATATCCTGCATTTATGCCAGTTGATTTATCACGGCGAGAAATACGATTCATTCTATCATTATTTATATCAGCTTGCTGGTTTTCCATATGTTTAAGCTCTAAGCAATGCCCGCCTGCAAGCAATCTTGCAAACGGATCATTCCACAAACGCGGCTGTTATCAGTAACTATTAAGCTGGTGATATATCTTCCTTGCTTTTTTGTCATGGCATCAAGAGCTTCAACCGCCAAAGCATCTTTCGATATAGCTTGCGGATCAGGAGTCATTATATCAATTACAGATTTTTGTAATAAATCAGGCGACATATGACGCTTTAAATCACCATCGGTAACAATGCCTAGCAAATTCTTATTCTCATCAAATATAAAAACTGCGCCAAGATTTCTTTCGGTTAGAACTATTAGAGCCTCATCCATTTTAGCATCTTTTGATACAATCGGAAGATCATCCCTGCTTACCATTAATTCAGAAACTTTCATTAGTTTTTGCCCAAGCTTGCCGCCAGGGTGAAATACTTTATATTGCTCGGGGGTAAGGCTCATACGCTCTAACAGCGCAATCGCTATGGCATCACCAAACGCTATCATCATTGTTGTTGATGTCGTTGGCGCAAGGCCGTTAGGGCAAACTTCCCCGACTTTTGGCATTATCAAACGAATGTCAGAATGCTTTGCCAATGTTGAATCAGCATTACTGGTCATTGCAATTAATGTAATATTATAACGCCTTGTATAGTGAATAAGATCGGATAGCTCAGAGTTCTCACCAGAATTAGACAGCATAAGCACCACATCATTTTGAGTAATCATACCCATATCGCCATGGCTTGCCTCACCGGGATGCACGAAATAGGCTGGCGT
>JAMONE010000015.1 GCA_027066695.1 Micavibrio sp.
GCAGCCAGTATAAAAAACGCATGGAAGCACATATAAACCAAGTCAGATTGCTATGTTATGAGCGTGGCTGGTCTTATATTTTGCACAAAACCGATACGGATATCACCCAAACATTAAAAGACATATGGTTAATGATGGATGATAAAGAGGGCAAATCATGAGTGGCTTTTTATCACAGATTGTATTTATGCAGCCGATCATACTTACCGCGCTTTTAGCCTTGCCATTAATTTGGTATTTACTGCGTGTAACTCCGCCCGCGCCAAAAACCGTGATATTTCCACCTGCGCGTTTCTTGGTTGGGCTTGTCGCAGAGCAAAACTCACCGAGTAAATCGCCATGGTGGATATTATTGCTGCGCTTATTGATGCTCGCTCTTATTATAACGGCATTAGCGCGCCCTGTTATAAACCCCGCAGATTCTCTTGCTGGCAACGGCGCGGTGCGCTTGGTCATCGATAATAGCTGGCCATCCGCGCAAAGCTGGAACATGCAGGTGAGCGCAGCCGAAGAAGCCATCGCGCAAGCAGGCAGAGAATCGCGCGAAATCTATATAATTACAACAACCCCAGCCATTGCCCAAGATATACCCGCGCAGCATGGCCCTATCTCTCAAAGTGAGGCTAGCTCTATTTTACGTGCGCTTAGTCCAAATCCATGGCCTGCGAATTACAATGCCTTTATTCAAAGCATTAAAGATAACAGGCCGAGCAAAGCAATTCATAGCCTATGGTTCTCGCATGGGCTGGATGAGGGCGGCATAAATTACGCGCTAACGGAGTTGCAAAATCAGGGCGGCGTTAGCTATATCTCTCCAACGCTTGCAAAATTACCGCTTTTATTGCGCCCGAGTGCTAGCTCAATAAATAAAAAGAAACAGCAAAGCGATATTAAGATTGATATTGACGCGCCGCCAACAATTATCGGGAACATCCCTGTTTCGGTATCGGTTATGGCGCAAAAAGGCGATATAATTGATATTCAAAGCACTATTTTGAGGCCAGATAAAACGCCAAAAACACTCTATTTCGATGTAATAGAAGCATTAAAAAACAACATAACAAAATTCAAAATCAGCAGGCGCAGCGGCGCAGGCGCAGTATTCCTACTAGATGACCAGTTCAAAAAACGAAAAGTAGGAATAGCAGCTCCAGCGCAAAAAGAGCTATCTGCGCCATTAATCGAAGCCAGCTATTATATCAGACGCGCTTTAGAGCCTTACGCAGATATAACCACAGCCGAAATTAATGCGCTTATAAGCTCTGATATGTCAGTTATAATACTTGCCGATCTCGCAGCTATGCCAACTGAAACCCTCAATAACTTAGAGAATTGGGTAGAAGATGGCGGGCTATTGCTAAGATTTTCAGGTGAAAACATGGCCAAAGCGCAAGGCGAGCAATTTCTGCTTCCCGTTGCATTAAGGGCAGGAGGACGCTCTCTTTCAGGGGCATTATCATGGGATGAAAAGCAAAATATTGCCCCCTTCCCTGAAAACAGCCCGTTCTACGGCCTTAATATTCCTGATGATATCACAATAAATCAATATGTTTTGGCAGACCCCGCGCAAGATCTCGAAAATAAAATATGGGCAAGATTAACCGATGGCACGCCATTTATAACAGCAAGCGCAAAAGGCAATGGCTTAATCACTTTAATACATACCAGCGCAAATACAAGCTGGTCAGACTTTGCCCTGTCAGGGCTTTATGTATCTGTTTTAAAACGCATAATAAGACTGGCTGGCCTTGGTAATATTTCAAGCATAAGCTCTTATTCTTCGTTAGACCCGCTTTTGGTTATGGATGGGATGGGCTCTTTAATATCTCCGCCCGCCGCCGTTGCGCCTATTCCCGCTGGCAGCTTGGATAATATAGTGCCTAGCTCTATCCATCCACCTGGTTTATACGGACATGGTAAAATGCAATATGCACTTAATATAGGAACTAATTTACCGCCCCTAAAAGCCACCTCAAAACTGCCATCAAGCATTAAACATAGCTATTATGAAGCTGATTACGAGCTTGATATAATGCCGTTTATCCTCTATGGGGCGCTTAGCCTATTCGCGCTAGATTGGCTTATTATGATATTTATCGCAGGCAATGGCATGCGCATAATTGGCAGATATGGCATTATAATCATTCTGGCGACGATATCTTCACCATCCCTTGCATCGGATGAGCAATTTGCGCAAGGCTTATATCTTGCATATATACAAACTGGCGATGCCTCGATTGATACATTAAGTCAAAACGGCCTTGAGGCATTATCAAATACGCTAACACGCAGAACATCGGTTGAACCTGTTGGTGTTATTGGCCTAAATCCCGAGATCGACGATATGGCATTCTTCCCGCTTATCTATTGGCCAATAAGCGATACAGGCAAAACATATTCAAGCAAAGCCCTTAGTAATATTCAATATTACCTTGATCATGGCGGCACTATTTTATTTGATACGCGCGATCAAAATCGCTCTACGGGCAGTATCTTGAACACTCCTAATGCCAAAGCGCTGCGCAGGATTACCGCGTCATTAAATATCCCCCCTATCGCCCCTATTCCCGCAGATCATGTTTTGGGACGCTCCTTTTATTTGCTTGATGAATATCCCGGGCAATATTCCGCAGGAACATTATGGGTGGAACAGCAAAGCGCATCAGGGCGTGATAACGTCTCCTCCGTAATTATAGGCAGTAATGATTGGGCAGGATCATGGGCTCTATCGACGCAAAAAGCTCGCCACAGATATGGCTCTACATCCTCAAAGCAGCATGAAATGGCCATGCGTTTTGGCGTTAATCTTGTCATGTATGCGCTAACGGGTAATTATAAAGCCGATCAGGTTCATATCCCTCATATTTTGAAAAGATTGGGGAAGTAAATGAAAACAGATCAAGCACTTTCCATGAATTTACATTTCACACCAACTATTGATATTTACTGGCTGATCGCCATCGCGCTATGTGGTGCGGTTTTGCTTATGATTTCCTTAATGCAATATCGCCGCGGCGTAATTATTCGCAGCGCAATCTTTGGCGCATTCATGCTTGCATTGCTAAACCCATCGATCATTAAGCAAGAGCGTAGCTATGTTAAAGATAGTGCTGTAATAGTGGTAGACCAAAGCACAAGCCAGAAAATAGGCCAGCGTGAAGAGCGCACCAAAACCGCACTAGCGCATCTCCAAAAACAAATAGAGGATATGGGCAAGTTTAATCTGCGCATTATTTACGCCCCTAAAGATAACAAACTAACCAGCCGAACCGACTTATTTACGCAATTAGATCAAAGCCTTGCTGATATTCCACAAAAACAACGTGCTGGCGTTATATTTTTAAGTGATGGGCAAGTGCATGATATCCCACAAAATCAGGATAAGCTTAATACTTACGGAACTATCCATCTAATGCTTAGCGGCAGCAAAAACGATAAAGACAGGCAAATTATTGTTACTAATGCGCCCGCATATGGGATGGTTGGTAAGGACATAACCATCAAATACCGTATTGAAGACAGCGCAAATATAAACGAGGACTACGCGAAGCTAACCCTTACTATGCATAGCGGGCAGACGCGCAGCTTTCATGCTCCCGTTAATGTCGAGCAGTCAATCACTCTGCCGTTAGACCACCCATCACAAAATATATTTTCTCTGGAAGTGGAAAAAATAGATAACGAGATAACATATGCCAATAATAAAACTGCGATAATAATTAATGGTGTGCGCGATAGAATGAAGGTATTGCTTGTCTCGGGCATCCCTCATACTGGCGAGCGGACATGGCGTAACCTGCTGACCTCTGACCCAGGGGTTGATTTGGTTCACTTCACAATTTTAAGAGAGCCCCATAAACTGGATTACACACCCAAAAACGAAATGTCACTGATTGCATTTCCATTCAGAGAGCTATTTGAGATTAAGCTTTACGATTTTGATCTCATAATCTTTGATCGCTATCGCGTTAATAATATCCTGCCACGGCATTATTTCAGAAATATCGCGCGCTATGTCCAAGAGGGCGGCGCATTTTTAGAGGCTAGCGGCCCTGCCTTTGCGAGTAAACGCTCTATATATAACACTGCTATTGGTGATATTCTCCCTGCTAGGCCGCTTGGCACAGTATCAAATCAAGCCTTTAAGCCCAAGATAACAGAGCTTGGCCACGCTCATCCCGTAACAAAAAGCCTTATATGGAATAATGGGCGGATTACACAAAATAGCAAAGAAAGCTGGGGCGCATGGCTTCGCTCTATTGATGTGGAATCATCTGGCAGT
>JAMONE010000016.1 GCA_027066695.1 Micavibrio sp.
GGCGGTAAATACCAGCTGAGCCCCTTAAATCACGCAGCCGAAGCTCTCTTAAATAGGTTTGAAACTGATCTATAACGCGCGGAATTATTGCCTCAACCTCAGCTTTTTCACTGGCATCCTCTAATTCTAATTGAATAGTTAATCGCAAGTGCCTTGGCATTCCATCGTCCGTATTAAGGTTTACAATCATCGAAGGGATAGCAAGGAACGCAGATTCCTCATCACCATATCCTTCTTCACCATCTTTACCTTTTTTACCTTTTTTACCTTTTTTACCTTTTTTACCTTTTTTCTCGCCATTACCACCTTCTGCCTCAGCCTGTTCTGCTGCTGCCTTTTCATGCTCACACTCTTCATCACCTTCTTCGCATTCAATTACTTTGCTTTCAACGCCAAGCACAGAATCCAACATTCCCATAAAGTAAGCCCCTGCGCCCCCTCCAATAAGTATGACTATAGGTACAATAATCATCAGCAGCTTTTTTTTGCCGCCTTTTTTACTGCCTTCCTCGCCCTCTTCGCCTTCTTCACCCTCGTTTTCAGCATCGCCATCTAAAGCTTCATCATCATCTGCCATTTTATTATCTCATCTAAAGTTATATTATAGAGTGTGATTATAAAACAAACTTGCTGCCACGTCTAATCAAGAGACGTAACTATCAACACCATATAAAGCTTTGGGGAAAAATTTTCCCTACTTATAGAAAACCCTGCAAGCATAGCAGCTTTACAAAAGCTATCTTCAAACAGGTAACTCATTGTAAATAAACAACTTTCACTTTTGGCACACTCCATGCATTGATGTTTGTAAGAAAATAGATAACGCAAATCGGAACAAGACAATGGAAAACAGTATATATCTAGGCTTATCAAAGCAAATGACGTTGAAAAACAACATGGATATTGTTGCCAATAACATTGCCAACATGAATACAACAGGATTTCGCGGACAAAGCCCTGTATTTGAAGAATATCTTGTCAATACGCGTAACAGCGATGATGAGTTATCTTTTGTTCAAGATTACGGCCAGTATCAAACGACCAAAGCTGGCTCAATAGAGCAAACAGGCAACCCCTTCCATGTTGCCTTAAATGGTCCTGGTTTTATGGGCGTTCAAACCCCTGATGGCGGAAACGGATATACTCGCGATGGTAATTTTCAGAAGAATGCAGAAGGAATGCTGGTTAATTCTTCGGGCTTGCCAATACTTGGGCAAGGAGGGCCTATTACCATCCCCTCAAGCTCGACAGAAATATCAATTGATGAGCGCGGTGTAATATCTAACCAAAATGGGACTATAGGACAGCTACAAATTGTTGAATTTGAAAATGTGCAGGAATTAGAAGCAATCGGTAATAATATATACATATCTGATGGAGCATCAAAAGCAGCAGAAAAAACTATGGCTAAACAAGGCTTTTTAGAGAAATCAAACGTAAATTCTATTACTGAAATGACACGAATGATAGAAATACTGCGTGATTTCCAAAGCACACAAAAATTACTGGAGGGTGAGCATGAACGCTTGCGCTCGGCAATAAGAAAACTAACACAAGGATAGGAACTTAAGTTATGAGATCACTTGATATTGGAGCAACTGGAATGATGGCTCAACAGCTTAATGTTGACGTTATTTCTAATAATATAGCTAACATGACAACTACGGGATATAAAAAGCAACGCGCAGCGTTTCAGGATTTAATGTATCAAAACATTAATCGCCCTGGCTCAACCTCATCGGATGCGGGAACAACTGTTCCATCAGGATTGCAAATCGGGCTTGGCGTTAAGAGCGGGGCAATATACCGTATGCATTCACAAGGAGCTATCAACCCTACCAATAACGAGCTTGACCTTGCGCTTTTAGGGCGAGGGTTTTTTCAAATAAGCATGCCAGACGGCTCAACCTCTTATACTCGTGACGGGACATTCCAAATAAATGAAAATGGCGAGATTGTAACTGTTCAAGGCTATACGGTTAACCCTGGAATATCTATCCCTGATAACGCGCTTAGCATTGATATCAATATAGAAGGTGAAATACTTGCCAGCATTCAAGGGCAAATTGGTGTTCAAAATCTAGGGCAAATACAGCTCGCCGATTTTGTTAACCCTACTGGCCTTGAAGCCGTTGGCGGAAACTTCTATGTCGAGACCGCAGCCTCTGGATCACCTGTAACAGGAATTGCAAATCAAGGGCAATTCGGCGCGATAGAGCAAGGCGCATTAGAGCAATCTAATGTTGATGTTGTTGCAGAGATAACATCTCTTATTGCGGCGCAACGCTCATATGAGATGAATTCAAAGGTAATATCCACCAGTGATGAAATGCTTAGAACAGCGTCACAACTTAGATAAGCAAGTAACCAATAGCTAAAAAAGAAAGGTAATATCATGAAAATAACAAACACCATCACAGCCTATTTTACATGCGCCATGATACTAGTGATAATGCCTTTCACTGCGGCCAATGCTATCGGATTAAAGGAAAACAGCATCATTAAAGGCGATGTAATTACGCTTGGTGATGTGTTTTACGACCTTCCGCGCAATGAAGAACGCATCTTGGGAAGCGCACCAAATCCAGGTAAGGAGATGATATTAAATGCCAGAACATTGCTGCGCATTGCCATGGCGATGGATTTATCATGGAGGCCCGCAAGCCACGCTGATCGCGTTACGCTGCGCCGCGTCGCCACAATAATCGAATATGATCAAATAAAAGAAGCATTATATACCGCGCTCTATGATGAAGGGATTAGCGGTGATTACGAGATTGTAATTCCAGCGCAATATCACAAGATAACCCTGCCCTATGAGCAGCTAGCAACTTTAAGCATTACACGCTTTTCCATGGATGCGCGACGCAAAAATTTCGAGGCAACCATCGTTGCCCCCTCTATAGAAAATCCAATACAGCAAATCAGTATAAAGGGGCAAATACAACCCGTTATCACCGTTCCTGTTTTATCTGCCAACATACAGTACGGCAGCATAATCACACAAAGCGACATAGAATACACAAAGATAAAAGAGCGTGAATTTTCAAGAGATACGATCATTGATGCAAAAAAGCTTCTTGGCATGACTGCGCGCAGAACCATTATTGCCTATCGCCCGATTAAATCAACTGACATAGTTGCGCCAAAAATTATAGAACGCGGAGAGCTGGTAACGCTATCATTTAACAGCGGTGCAATGAATTTAACCACACAAGTAAAAGCTCTGCAAAATGGCGCAAAAGGCGACATTATCCGCGTTGTTAACACACTTAGTAACAAGACACTGCAAGCCGTTGTTATAGGAAGCAATGAAGTTAGCGTAGTTCAAAATTAAGAAAGATATTGAAATGCAAAATAGAAATTTGAAATCTACATTTATAGCTCTAATGGCTTGCTCTGTTCTTGGCGGATGCTCTACGGCAGATCGCATATCTAAAATAGGCAAAGCCCCTGAAATGACAAAGATATCAAACCCAATGACGCAAGATGATTATCAACCAGTTAGCTTGCCGATGCCAACGCAGAAATACAGTGATAAGAAAAATAATTCACTATGGCAGAGCCACCGCACTACATTTTTTGAAGATCAACGCGCCAATGATGTTGGTGATATCATTACAGTTATGATTGATATTCAAGATGAGGCCACAATTAAAAATGAAACCGAACGAGACCGCACAAGCGATGAGGCATCGGGGCTAGACACTATGCTTGGTTATGAGCAAGCCTTAAATCGCATTTTACCTCAAGCTATCGACAATACAAATCTTGCCGATTTTGATTCCAAATCATCCCATAAAGGAACAGGAAAGATTAAACGTGATGATGAAATAAAGCTGCGCATGGCCGCTCTTATCACGCAAATCTTACCTAATGGCAATATGGTTATTCACGGCAAACAAGAAGTTCGTGTGAATTTCGAGAAACGATTGCTACAAGTTGACGGAGTTATAAGACCAGAGGATATCTCTGTTAGTAACACCGTTTCCTACGATCAAATCGCAGAAGCACGCATAATCTATGGCGGCGAAGGACAAATCAACGACATGCAACAACCAAGATACGGCCAGCAGCTCTATGATATCTTATTCCCTTTTTAGTAGGGTTAAAATCGGGAGTGTTCTAGGAACTGTGTAATTTGATTTAAATCTATCTTCTGCTTATTAATAATTTTCTTTGTAGTGCGCCCCAAACGCTGGCGGAGAAGAAAATTATTAATAAGCAGGGGGTGACATAAAATTTAAATTAAAGGACATAAAAAACAACAAAAACT
>JAMONE010000017.1 GCA_027066695.1 Micavibrio sp.
TGCGTGGGCAAATTTAAAGCAAGCCATAAAATCAAATAAGCATCAATTTGAAAGTTTCGAGACGAATCTTGCTGCTCAAATTCAAATTATGAATCATTCTAATATGGCTTAGCTATAGCTTCATGACAGGCCCTACAATCTACCTAATCATTTCAGAAGGATTTTCTCTAAGTATTAAATCACTAATACTATTGCCCTCATATTCTTTTAACCTTTTCCTTAACGCTTCTTTCTCTTTTTCTAGAATCATAATTTTTCGTTCTAAACTTATAATTACACTTTCATATTCAATTTCTACATAAGTTATCATTTTATTATCATTACTCGGCATTAAGAACTGCTCAGAAGAGTTTTCATTAGAGCCGTTTGATTTTAATTTATGCCTATCTAAAAAACTCGATTGCTTTAAATCATTATCTACAAATTCAGTATTTTCTTCCATTTCTTGATTAGCGTCAGTAACAACATCATCTATTTTTTCATTAACGGTAGGTATTTCACTACTTTCACCACCCTTTAGTGCGGCGGGTAACGTTTTGCTTAAGGAAACATTTTCTTTTAATTCATCGGGATCGGACATATTTTCAACAATAGGTTCACTAACACTATCTATTTCTTCATTCTGGGATCCAAATAAAAAATCTTCAGCAGAAAGCATAACGTCTGGTGATACCTGAGCATTTGTTTGCGCATAAGATGGTACTGAAAAATAGGTACTCGCAACAAGACAAAGCAATCCATTCAACAAATAACACATTTTAATTTTTTTTACAGCCATACACAAAACAATGAACCTATTCTATTTCCACGCAGTTTTTTCATCACTATCTTTTATTCTACAGGCTTCACAAAAATAATATTTTTTGATAATACCAGTCTCAATTAATAAACGATAAATATTAGAATAAAGATCAGCTTCTAACTTATGCCTTCTAACTCGTGAATTTTTTAATTTCTCTTCACTATCAATAAGGTCAATAATATTAATATCCCCAAGATCAAAATTAACATCATTAATTTTTTTAACACTTTCATTTGATACTATTTCAAGATCAGTAGCTTTTATATTTTCTTGCAATGATATAATTTGATTATAGGATAACTTTATATCCCGCTTCAATCTTTTCATAATTTTTTTATCTTTAATTTCTAATTCCTTATATTGACTTCGTACTTTTCCAATATTTGCCTTACGTGAAAAGCCATCAAATATTTTATAATTTAGCTGCAAAAGAGCCGCGGCAGAACTAGTTCTGCCAGTTTTACCGCCATCATTTTCTTTTTCTTCAACCTCAAGCTGAAAACTTAATTTTGGATATAATTTACCTTTTTCAGAATTTATTTTATGATCCACAGAGCGTTTATTAGATTCATTTAAAATCATGTTAACATTATTTTCCCTTGCATACTTCACATAAAATCCCAAATTAATGTTTTCTGGGTCTAGCATATCAGGGGCAACCGCCGTAAAGTCTGGTAAATTTCCAGTTAAATATTCTAGATTACTCATAGCATCATTTAATGATGAACGTGCCTCTGTTAATTCTGAATGTGCCATTGCCATGCGAGCTCTTGTATAATCAACCGAAGCTCTACTAGTTGCTCCAGCCTCAAATAATTTTGAAACAACACCAACAACATTTTCTATACTTTTATAATAAGCTTGAACCTCCATCAATGCTCTTTGATAATGAAAAATATCCAAATAATATTTAACACATTCAGATAACACTTTTTTAATTTTAATATCTGCCTGTATCTTAGAAGAATGGCTCAATGCTTTTTGTGCTTTTATTTCTTGTGTTGTCGAAAAGCCGTCAAATAAAAGCTGCTTCACAACCAACATAGCTTCGCCAGAATTATTAGTTTGTGATTTACCGGCGGCCACCCCTCCAGCAGGGCTATTATACTGTCTTCCCCATGCCGCATTTAATTTAACTTGCGGGTAATATGCAGCCTTTGCATCATCTACCATATAAGAACTTTGTACTACTTTTTCCTTAGCCATTTTTATATCTGGATTATTATCTAAAGCAAACATGACTATACTAGATAACGACATTTGATTTAAATAATCACTGGCCTCAGATGAAGGAATGGGACACGCAAAAAGTAATAGGAGAGCAAATAAAATATTATATATTTTACTCTTTATATTATTTAAAGACATATTATTAAATTTAATCATTTGTTTTTCTTTTAACAGTAAGTTTAGCCCAATTATATGTATCATTAATTTTTACAGAATCAATTACGTTAGCCTTAATTATATTGCGAGGTAATTCCTCAATTTTTAAAATTTCATTGCGTATGTTAAACAATCTAGCCAATGCTACTTCACGAGCGATTGACTTAGTTGCTGCATTTTGTGACTTTCCAACTTCAACATGAACTATATATTTACCAGTAAGAAGTTTAGATTTATGTGTATCAAAAAACATTTCTATTTCCTCTTTAGTTTGATCTACCACCGTAATTGAACTAACCCCAAAATAAATGGTTAAAGTCATTTTATCTTTAGATAAGTCAAAAGCTTGTTCATCAGACTCCTCTAATTGTTCTCCATGTGATATTCCATTGCCTTCTAATTGCTCTTGTAATTCTTTGTTTTTAGCACTAAGTCGTTTTATTTCTTTCTTTAAATCTTTTTTATTATCTTGTTGTATAGAAGACTTAATTTGAATCTCTGACTGATGGAGTATTTTACTTTTATAAATAATAGTATGAAAATAAAGAGATGTTGAAACAATCATTAAAAAGAAAACAAACATGATAACAACAGCTGACAGTATATCAACAAATCCAGGCCATGCTAATGTAGCAAGATCATCTTCTCTACGTTCTGACATACATATTTCTTTCAAACATCATGTTACTCAAGATTTTGTTTTATCTTTTTTAGAAAAAACATTAAAAATTGAATTGTTTTTCTTCATTTTATCTACCAGCACACTCATTTGGTTTACTAATCCATACATTTCCTCCTTATCTTTAGAATTTTTTAAATAAGATTTAATACCACTAATTTCAAAAATTAAAGCACTTTGCTCTTCTACAAATTTGCTTAATAATTCCTTCATTTCACTATTTTGAACAGCTGATATTTTTGCACTGTTTTCTTGTGATTTTAAAAGGTTTTCAACAGATACATACCCATCTGATAAAGATAGATATCCAGTATTAATCACTTTATTCATTTCTTTAATAGTTTCATTAAGTGACAATGAAACATTTTCAACAGACACATATCCATCTGATAAAGATAGATATCCAGTATTAATCACTTTATTCATTTTTTTAATAGTGTCATTAAGCAATAATGATGTATTTTCGAATGAGCGTGTTCCTGAACTCATTTCCAATACATGGACACGAAGGCAATCTAGTGTCGCCTTTAGCTCCTCTTGTTGTCCTTGAATTTGTGAAGCAAAATTCTGATTAGCCACAGCACTAGTATCTAAACTATTCGTGATATTTGTCACATGTCCATCAAAATTACCAGTAGTTTTTCTTATGGAGGAAACCTCAATATTAACATTATCCAAAGATGTATTTAAATTATCTATTTTAGAAGCAACCTTATTAGAACCTTCACGAGTAATCAGGCCATTATTTTTAAGGTTTTGATTTATTGACAAAAGCGTTTCATCAATAACTAGCTGTCGGTTACACATTAACTCTGTATATTGTAGAATACCCGTAGAATTACTTTCAGCTTTAGCTAATGAAGTAAACAATTGCTCCATACGCTTATTCATTCTATTAGACAAAAATACAAAGCTGGCCAACCATGCCTTAAGATCATCTCCAGCGGGTAACTCCTTGTTTTTAGCTAATTCTTGCATTTTATTTGTTGGTTTTGGGATGTGCTCATCTATCCAACGACTGACATCTTCAATAAATTTGTTCTGCGCCTTTCCGCACAAAAAATTAATAAAACCAATTAGCAAAGAACCCGATAACCCAAATAAGGAGGAGCTAAATGCAAGCCCCATACCCTGAAGAGGTGCAGAAAGAGAAGAAATAAAACCTGACATTTGTTCTTCCATATCAACATCACCGTCTCCCATTGATGACATCATTGACATCGCTTCACCGACAGAATCTATCGTTTTTAAAAGACCAAGGAACGTTCCTAAAAGACCAAGCATTACCAACATACCAGCAAGAAAACCAACTCCACTCATATTAAGCCTAGCACGGTAACCAAATTTTGACTTCACAAGACGCGCTTCATTATCCGTAAACTGAACTCTTCCATAATGTTTAATCTTATCAACAACCTCCTTCATCTGCTTTATATCCATAAGAAATCCCTTTGTATGCAGGAGATGTTGCATACGCTTAATATCACTAGAAGACACATTCCCAATCTCAGCCAAGGCATCAAGCTCAACCATAAAACCAGATGAACGCCACAATAAAAAGTTATTATAGATAGCGCGGGCGACAGCAAAAAAAAGAATGGACAATATCAGACTATTTAAAGGGACGTTTGTTTCAAAATATCTATACAGGCTGCTCCACCCATAAAAAACCAACCCAACAACGACAGCTAATACAAATAATATTGTTGGTGTTACATAGTAAAAAATAGAGGTCCTTATCACCCCGAATTTACTTGCTTTTTCTTTCTCTAGACGCTTTTTACTAAATAATAAAGCATTGCATAACTTTAATAAATAATTAAACACGAGAAGAATACCTTTTAAACAAAACAGCGATGATAAACAAAAAATTATTCCTTTGAAAAACAGATACATCCATCATCAACGCTACAAGGCAACCTTTCAATAGAATTATTAACCATGGTATGTAATCATCCACATAAAACTTGCTCCCACCTCTTTGAAAGCAATGAAAATAGTGCATCAAGAGAAAAGCAAGGTGTTTATTTACCTTAATTAATCTAAATTTTAAAAATCAGCAGCAATAATTTAAGTACCCCTCCCCCTAAGTCGAAAAGAGTTAGCAATAACTATCAACGATGATCCAGACATAGCAATAGCCGCAATCATTGGAGTTACAAGCCCAGCCAAAGCCAATGGCACAGCAATAATATTATAAATAACCGCTATAGCAAAATTCTGTTTAACGAGCTTTTGCGTTAACTTCGCCGTTTTGTAAGCATTATATATAGGGGCAAGCCTATCACCCATAAACACAATATCAGCCGCATTTTGCGCCATATCTATTGCACTACCCGGAGCAATAGATACATCCGCCCCCGCCAAAACAGGGGCATCATTCAAACCATCGCCAACCATAAGAACCTTATGGCCTTTTGCTTTTAGGTTCTCAAGAATTTCAAATTTTTGCGTTGGTGTTTTTTCAGCATAAAACTCCTTTATTCCGCATTCTTTCGATATAGCTTTCGCAACCTCCATGCGGTCACCAGAAAGCATAATAGGGTTTAAACCTGCATTTACAAGACAAGCTATTACCTCTGAGCTATCTTCACGCAAAACATCGGAAAAGCAAAGTAAAGCAGGCCTTTGCCCCTCAACACTAAGCCATAATTCAAGCTTATTTGTAGGGGAAGCGCCTTTATCACCGCACCAAGCGCGGCTTCCAAGGCGAATATTTTTACCGTCAAAAACACCCTCAACACCGCGCCCAGCAATCTCCTCAATTTTAGAAACGGTTCGTAGCGATCCTTTAAATGACCTAACAACTGCCTTTGATAATGGATGATTACTATGCGAAGCCAATGACGCAGCCATGCACAATGTCTCATCATCATAGCTCCCCTCAAGAACAGGCTCACCTAGCGTTAAAGTTCCTGTCTTATCCAGCAAAACAGTATCCACCGTAGCAAGCCTCTCAAGCGCGTCACCTGACTTAATCAATATCCCCGCCTTCATTAGCTTACCGCTCGCCAATACCTGAACAACAGGCACAGCCAACGCCAACGCGCACGGACATGTTATAATCAAAACCGTAATCGAGATTAAAAGAGAATCCTGCCAATCTAACCCGCCAATAAACAACCACCCCAAGAAAGCAAGCGCAGCAAATGTATGAACAATAGGAGTGTAGAGTTTAGCCGCCTTATCGGCTAAACGCACATATTTAGCTTGCCCCTGCCCTGCCTTTTCCATCAAGCGCACAATATCAGCCAAAAGCGAATCTTCCGCAGCTTTTGCAACCCTTATAGTTATAGGACTGGCAAGATTAATAGTGCCAGCAAAAACGCCCTGCCCAATCGAAACATCACGCGGCAAAGTCTCGCCAGTAATCAAGGAAGTATCAAGCTGGCTCTCCCCGTCCATAACAACGCCATCAACAGGGATTTTCTCCCCCACAGCCACGCGCACAATCATATCTTCATGCAAATCACGTATTAGAGTTTTCGATATTTCATCTCCATCAACAACATTTGCAAAACCACTTAATGTACTTAATAAATCCGTAGCAGTAGAGCGAGCATTTTTACGCGCCCGAAAATCCAAATAACGCCCGATAAGCAAGAAAAACATAAGCATTACAGCAGAGTCAAAATACACATGCTCTCCATGGGTAATTGTCTCATGCACACTCATACCGCCAGCCAGAATAAGGGCAAGCGAAATAGGAACATCCATATTTGTATGACCATTGCTCAAAGCCTTTAAAGCAGAACGGAAAAACGGACGGCCTGAAAATAAAATAGTCGGCAAAGCAATCACAGCAGAAACCCAATGCATGAAATCACGTGTAGCCATACCCATAATATCCGCCGTAGTGCTCCATAAACCAACAGAAAGCAGCATCAAATTACCCATAGCAAAACCAGACACGCCCAAGCAAAGCAAAAGGAAACGCTCTTGATTATCCATTTCTAAACGCTGCGTATCGGGATCATATGGCTTAACATTATATCCAAGATTTTCAATAAGCGCTACATACTCATTCGCATTTTGCTTATCACCATCCCATACAATTGACAGACGACCAGTTGAAAAATTCAGCCGAACATTCTTAATACCCTCCAATCGTTTAAGGGAGGATTCTATCTTTTGAATGCAGCCTGCGCAATGAACCCCACCAACAAGAACGGAAAGCTCTTGCTCTGCGTCTATATTTAGCTGAACCAAGCTCTCATAACCTGCATTTTCAGAGTCATTTACTCCACCAATAGCTGGTGTCTTATTTGATATTGTTTGTCGTCCCATTTGCTTCTCAATCTTGCTGTCCACTGACCTTTTAAAGGTAGGGATAATGTAGTTTCATAAATGCCCGCGCCAATATGATTTAATGATACATCAACATCATAATCATCTTGAACAAGGCGATATATACGAGCATCAACAACTGCGTCCGTAAGTGGTTCGCCATTTTCAATCAGCTCCCAGCGTAAAGCACCGCTATCATTATTATAAGATACTGTCTGATTTAATATAGGCTGAGACCTAGCTTTTTCAAGTGTTTCATTATAAGCTAACCCCTTTTTATATGCGTTTTTCACTACAACGCCCGGCATAGTTGTAACCGCCATATACATAAAAAAGCTGTTAACCAGCACAATCACACCAAAGAAAGCAACAAAATACAACGCAACCCTTTTGCCGTAGTTATCTTTAGGGTCTTCAACAATATCACTCATTTGCTTATCTATCTCTTTTGCTAATAAAAATGGATTTATAATCATCAGATAGCTCACCATTGCTATCGACTAAATTAAATACTACATCACGCGGTGGCTCGGGTGAAACAGCAGCACTGATAAATATATGATAAGTACCAATGCTATCAGCTTGGACATAAAGGTTATCCGCAGTAAAATTACCTGCCGCTTTTACATCTATACGTGCATTTTCAAGACCAGATATACTAAGCTTATAGGTGCGATGCTCATGCGTTTTGTTCAGTATTTTTATAGTATAGCCATTACGTATTTCACCGCTGGATAATTGCACAAACATCGGGTTACGATCGTGCAATATATGCAATTCAAGCGAGGTTCTATTAATTATTGAGACAAGCAAGCTAATTCCGACAACGGCAAGAATTAACCCGTAATATATAGTACGCCTGCGCAAGAACTTAAATTGCTCATCACCGCCCTTAATCTCGGCTTCCATATGATTAACCGTATCATAGCGTATTAAGCCACGCGGCAAATCAACCTTATCCATGATATCATTACACGCATCAACACAAAGTCCGCAGGCAATGCACTCCATTTGCAGCCCATTACGGATATCAATTCCCACGGGGCAAACCTGAACGCACGCCGTACAATCAATGCAATGGCCTCTGCCCTCCCAGCTTTCGCCCTTTTTATGCTTACCACGGCTTTCACCGCGCAGCTCATCATATCCGATAATAAGGGTGTCACGATCAAACATTGCTGATTGAAACCGAGCATAGGGACACATATGAGCGCAAACCTGCTCTCTTGCGAATCCCGCCATAATATATGTCGATAATGTAAGGCTCGATACAAAAATAAGCACCGTTTGCGACACGTTTATCTCTATAATATTTTGAAATAACGTTGGAGCGTCAATAAAATATAAAACAAACGCGCCAGCCGTACAAAGAGAGATAACAAGCCAAAGAAAATGAGTTAACAATATTTTTCGTATTTTTTCAAATGTCCAAGAGCCATCATGCAGTTTTTTGCGCGCGTTACGATCCCCTTGAACAAATTGCTCAACCCAAACAAAAAGATCCGTCCAAATTGTTTGAAAACACAAATAACCACACCATATGCGGCCAAAAAGACTTGTTGCGGTAAATAAGAGGATTGCGGCAAGGATCAATAGCCCAGTGAGAATGTAAACTTCTTGAGGCCAAATCTCAATCCAGAAAAAATAAGCTTTTGCATTACCAAGATCAATTAATACTGCTTGATCAGGAGCATTAGGGCCACGATTCCAGCGCAGAAATGGTAGAATATAATAAACAGCAAGAGCAACAGATATCACTATCCATTTAATTTTACGATACCGCCCCCAAACTTTCTTAGGGTATATTTTTTCCTGTTTTGCAAAATAACTAACAGAATCTTTGTTACAGCCAGTCATAAAAACCCAATGCTCTATATAGGGATTTTAGCCCTGTTAACTATTCACCGCCACCAAGCTGGTGTATATATACGCTAAGCTCTCTTATTGTGTTCTCATCTAAGCGGCCTTGCCATGACGGCATTAAACCACCACGACCACTATGAACAGATTCAATAACAGTTTCTTTATCACCACCATATAGCCAAATCGCATCAGACAGATTAGGCGCACCAAAGAAGCTATCACCCCTTGCATCATCACCATGGCACATCGCACATTGCTCAGCAAAAATAACCGCGCCTTTCTCATGAATAGTAGATTTATCTGCGCTAGAAAGACTTATAACATAATCAACAACGTCATTAACCTCTTCAATGCTTAACATTTCATCCTTGCCAAAAGCAGGCATTTGAGAAACTCGTGTTTCATCATGATCTGCGCGGATACCATATGTAATAGTTTGCTTGATATCCTCTAATTTACCGCCCCAAAGCCAATCATCATCATTCAAATTAGGATAACCCTTAGCCCCCTGTGCGCCAGTACCATGACATGTCGCACAGTTATCTTTGAAAAATGACTTCCCACCAGCCATAGCAAAAGCGTATAGCTCTTTATCATTTAGAATTTCTTCAAATGATGCTTTTTCGAATCTATCAAGATAAGCTTTTTGACGAAGCACTATTTCAGCTTGATTTTTCTTAAGCTCTTTAAATTGAGTATAGCCACTAGTGCCCTTGGTATTTCCACTTAAAGTCGGCCATGTGGGATAGACAACCCAATACCAAACGGACCATATAATACAAGCATAAAACACCCAAAGCCACCAACGAGGCAAAGGATTATTCAGCTCCTTTAACCCATCCCATTCATGACCCGTGGTTTCAACGCCAGAAACATCATCAATTTCCTTTTTATGTTCTGTCTTTTTATTATCATCAGTCATTATTCATTCTCCTCAAGCGGAATAAGAGCATGTTTTTCGTAAGATTCCTTTGCCGCTGGCCTAAATGTCCATAAGGTTACAGTAATGAAAAACACAAAGAAAAATATTAATCCAATTAAACCAGCATTCAAGCTTATATAGTCAAGCATTATTCGCTCCCCTCAACATCCTTAATAGCATCAAAATCAATAAATGTTCCAAGCACCTGCAAATAAGCAATCAAAGCATCCATTTCAGAGACCATATCAGGCTGACCATCAAAATCACGCGCATTAACATTTTCACCGTAACGCTCTAAAAGCCCATCTATATTTGCACGATCAGAACCAATGGCTTGCACAGAAGCATCCTTAACAGCATTTTCAATCATATCATCGCTATAAGGAACACCAACAATACGCAAAGTTTTCAAATGCTTATCAAGATCATGCAGCTTTGCCGCATTTTTTATCAAGAAACCATAAGAGGGCATAATAGTTTCAGGAACAAGATTCCTTGGCTCAATTAAATGACTAACATGCCAATCATCCGAATATTTACCGCCAACGCGCGCTAAATCAGGACCAATTCTTTTTGACCCCCACAAAAAGGGATGATCATACATGCTTTCTGCTGCCAATGAATAATGACCATATCTAACGACCTCATCACGCAATGGACGAATTTGCTGAGAATGACATACTACACAATTCTCGCGGATATAAATATTTTGCCCAGCAAGCTCAAGCGGCGTATATGGGCGCATACCCTCTACAGACTCAATAACCGTTTCAGATCTAAATAATGGTACAATTTCGACTATCCCACCAATAAGAACCACTACGATAGTAAGGCCAAGCAAAAGAATAGAATTGCGCTCTATTACTTTATGTTTTTCCATTAAGCTCATGCGACTGCTCCCTCAATTGTTTTATTAGACGATTCAACGTTTTGCTCTTTTTCATTAACATCCCCGCGAATAGTGCGCCAAATATTATAAACCATAACTAAAGCACCAGCTAGGAACAAAGCACCGCCCATTGCACGAATAATATAGAACGGTTTCATCGCCATAACACTCTCGACAAAGGAATATTCAAGAAAGCCCATGTCATTATAAGAACGCCACATTAAACCCTGCATAATACCTGATACCCACATAGCCGTAATATAGAACACTATACCAACCGTAGCGACCCAAAGATGCACACTGATAAGCTTCGTAGAATACATACGCTCACGCCCCCATAACTTTGGAACCATATAATATAACGCACCAAAAGTAATGAAGCCATTCCATCCCAGAGCGCCCGAATGCACATGACCAAT
>JAMONE010000018.1 GCA_027066695.1 Micavibrio sp.
CAATAGTCCAATCAGTATAATGAGACAAGGAGTTCACCGCACGAATAGCCATTAGCGGCCCCTCGAACGTTGCCATACCGTAGAACGCCAACGCAATTACCATGAATTGCAATATAGGATCTTCACGCAATTTTTTCCATGCGCCAGAAAGCGTCATAATACCGTTGATCATGCCACCCCAACTAGGCATCCACAGCATAATAGAGAATGTCATGCCCAGAGTTTGCGCCCAATCAGGCAACGCTGTGTAATGCAAATGATGCGGCCCTGCCCATATATAAATGAATATAAGTGACCAAAAATGCACAATAGAAAGACGATAAGAATAAACAGGTCTATTTGCTTGCTTTGGAACGAAATAATACATCATACCCAAAAAGCCTGCTGTCAAGAAAAACCCAACAGCATTATGCCCATACCACCACTGTATCATAGCACTTTGCACACCAGAAAATGCCGAATAGCTTTTAGCACCAAGGAAATCAACTGGAATAGAAATATTATTACCTATATGCAAAACAGCAACAGTTATAATGAAAGCTAAATAAAACCAGTTAGCCACGTATAAATGCGGCTCTTTACGCTTAATAACCGTCCCCATGAACACCAAAAGATAAGAAACCCAAACAACGGTAAGCCATAAATCTACATACCACTCAGGCTCTGCATATTCTTTGGATTGATTAACACCAAGAATATATCCAAGCGCAGCCATAATGATAAAAGCCTGATACCCCCAAAAAGTAAATGTAGCAAGCTTATCGCACCACAAACGCACGCCACAAGTCCGCTGAACAATATAATAACTTGTTGCAAACAAAGCATTACCGCCAAAAGCAAATATAACAGCCGAAGTATGAACAGGGCGCAAACGACCAAAGTTAAAATATGGCTCAACATTTAAATCAGGAAAAGCCAACTGCAACGCTATAAGAAGCCCAACCAAGAACCCTACTATTCCCCAAAAAACAGTTGCAAGAGTGAAGAGCTTAACAATATCAAAATTGTAATCAGGCTCTTGAGATGTAGGGATTGTTGTCATTTTATCTTCCTTTTACAAAACCAACTTTTATAAGACCATTGCTCCAGCCAAAATAAATAGCCACAAACAACTAACGAGCATAGCTCCACGAGATACAATGCTCACATATTTGGGGTATTTATGCTTAAAAGCCCGCCCGCCAAGCGATACCAGTATTAATGAAGGCATCGTCCCAATGGCAAAAGCAGCCATGGAAACCCCCGCACCCAAAACATTTGGCGCAGTAGCAGAGGCCATAAGAGCAGACACAACAAGCCCACAAGGCATAAACCCAAGTAAAACCCCTAAAGCATAACGACAAAAAATGCTAGAGCTATTCATTAAATACCTGGAAAAACTCACAATTAATTCTGCGCCAACACTAATTTTTATATTAACAGCCCACGGAAACAAAACAGAAAGCCACGGAAAAGCACTAACTAAAAAAATAATACCCGCCGCAACCAACATAGGCGCCGCAACTAAAGACTTTAAATCAGAAAAGATAAAGGCAAGATTAATCAATGAATTAACAAGCACAGCCATAACAACATAGGTGGTCATACGCCCCAAATGATAGGGCAACAACAACGTCGAGCCAAGCCTTTGCAACCCCCTGCCATCACCCACTTGTGCCAGCACAAAAGGAGAGCACATACCAACGCAATGCGTCATCCCACCAACAAGCCCGATCAAAAACATGCTAAAAACCAAGCCATAGGACATAACTATATCATGAGCACATTGCAGCATCACCACCCCAAAAACTTAATGCGCCCACCATAACACAGGCAAGCGCACAAGAATAACAACAGAGAATATAACTACAACGAAAATAAAAATAAAATCAAATCATACCTATTTTTATAAATTCTGTTTCTATTTTCTCTTTCGTGGTTGGCTTTGATATAAACCCATCCGCACCAGCAGATATAGCCTCAGACACTTTATCAGCACCCTCAACACCACTAAAAACAACAACTTTTATGCGATTTCCATACTTATTACGGATAACACCCAACAATTCCAAACCACTTTTTTTCTTTAAATGCCAATCAAGAAGAAGAACATCAACATTATTCCTCTCAAGCTCAACAAGAGCAGCATCACCATCCGAAGCTTCTATTACATCAAAACCAAGATCTTCAAGAAAAGTACGTGCAGCAAAACAAGTGACCATAACATCATCAATAACAAGACAGGTTGGCATTTTAAAATCCTTATATATTCAACTATAACCTTATAACGCACACAATTGTACGCCACAAGTAATGTAGCAAATTATTACCTATATAGCCAATAAAAACTGTATATAAAATATTTAATAACTCCATTAAGTTAAGGCTTAATCGTTAAAGCATAGTATACTGCGCAAAACTATTTAATAGTGCAACAATATACAACATACGGATGTAACTCATGCAACATAATATTCGCAATAAACTTATCGTTCTGGCAGGTCTACCATTACTGGTTGTTGCCATAATATTGTCAACATTGGTTTTAGAGCGGTACAATACAGTAAGGGAAATTAACGCCCTTATGCCGTTAAATCAATTAAATATTCACATTGGCGACCTGATGCATGAGATACAAAAAGAACGTGGAATAAGTGTTAAGAATATATCAAAAAAAAATAACGCCTTACAAAAACAACGGGGATTAACTGATAGTAAAATAAAAGATATAAAAAACTACATAGCCACACTCAACCTAGACGCGCATAGATCGGAATTTCGCAAATCTCTTATTATTGTTCAATATAAAATGGAATCTATAAAAAAATTTCGTACACGTGTAGATAATAATGATGTAACAATCGATGAGATTATAGATTTTTATTCCAAGCATAATGAGCTATGGTCTACAATCATCAATATATCATCTGAGATCATCGTAAACCCTAAAATACGCGCACTAACATCTGCTTACCGTAATTTTCTGCAAGGCAAAGATGCTGTCGGCACTGAACGGGCGTTAATGAGCTATACCTTTAGTATTGACTACTTTGAAGCAGGTAAATATGGGTATTTTCAAAATCTTCTTGCTGAGCAAAATCATTATTTCAGCCAATTCAAAGAGCTTGCAACAAAAGAACAAAATAACCTCTTTGATCAAATAATGTTAAGGCCAGAAGTAAGAAAAACACAATTAATGAGAAATATCGCATTATCGAAAGGTGAGCCAAATAAAAAACCCTCGCTGATATCAGCTCTACATGAAAGTTTTGGCTATGGTGGCCTTATCCATCATTTTAAAAATCTATTACTACGTGGCGATGTGAAATATGAAATTTCTTTCGAAAAAGATCTTAAAAAGATAAACAATACATTAGACAAGCTTGTTTCACTTAAGCAAACAACAGAAGAGGAAAAACAATATATAGAAACCATACGTCATACAGCTAATTTATATGCCGCTCACATAAAAAAAATTCGTGCCATGATCAATGATGGCCAAAAAATAACTGATATCGATAACGTTGTTGCAATTAATGATAACCATGCTTTAAAGGCTATACATGAATTATCAAAAGCTGCGACATTTGGAAAATTTAATGTTGATTCAGAGTACTGGTTCAGCACAATGACAAAGCAGATTGATTTACTTAAATTAGTAGAAAATAAAATTGCTGATGATTTAGGGCATCGCGGGGAAATGCTAAAGCATGAAGCACAAGAAGGCCTTATCTTCCTAATTATCTTTGCGATTATCTTTATATCTATCGTCATGTCAATAACCATATGTATGGCCAGAAGTCTTACGCAACCATTGGCCAAAGTTATAAATTTTGCTGGTGAAATTGCCAATAATAATTTTGATAATAAACTTAATATTGATAAAAAAGGAGAAATTGGTGATCTGGGTGATGCGCTTAATAAAATGTCAGACAACATACAAAAAACTATTTATAATTTAGCTGACAGCGAGAAAAAAATTAAAAAAGCCATGAATGAGGCACAATCAGCAACAATTGCTAAAAGTGAATTTCTTGCAAATATGAGCCATGAAATAAGAACACCGCTAAATGGTATTCTTGGCACAATCAGCTTACTGGATAATACAGATCCAAAACAGCAGGAAAAAATTAACATAATTAACAGTTGCGGTGAAGGCCTGTTAGAAATTATCAATGAAATACTTGATTTTTCAAAAATAGAAGCTGGCGAAATGGTTTTAGAATTATCACCTGGAAATTTAAAAAATATAGTACAAGATACCGCGGCTTTACTTGCGACAAAAGCAAATGATAAGGGCTTAGAATTAAAATATATGTACGCAGATAATGTGCCAATCTACTTACTTTGTGATATAGGGCGCATTCGCCAAATAATTATAAATCTAGTTGGTAATGCAATAAAATTTACAGATGAAGGAAGTGTTATAATAAAAGTAACGGCAACAATACAACCACCAGATAAGGCTACATTGCTATTCGAAATAATTGATACTGGCATAGGCTTAACAAAGGAGAATCAAGACCTTGTATTTAATAAATTCACCCAAACGGACTCTTCTTCTATTAGAAAAACCAGTGGAACTGGCTTAGGCTTAAGCATATGCCAAAGCCTTGTTGAAATGATGGGCGGTAAAATTGGAATTAATAGCACACTAGGTAAAGGCTCAACATTCTGGTTTTCACTTCCCCTTATTATAGCAAAAGCAGAAGATATACACACAGAGAACAATCATATAGGAAATATAGAATTTGATGCGGATGTTTTATTAGTTGACGATACGGCAGCAAACTTATTTGTTACAACAAACATACTTGAATCAATGGGCTGTCGCATAGATACGGCAAAAGATGGTATAGAAGCCATAGAAATCATAGAAAAAAACGATTATGATATAATATTAATGGACTGCCAAATGCCAAGAATGGACGGATATACTGCCACACAAAAAATTCGATCTGGTGAAGAAAAAGGGCAGCACAGAACAATTATAGCCTTCACAGCAAATGCAATGGCATATGATAAACAAAAATGTCTTGATGCTGGAATGGATGACTACCTAATAAAACCAATAAAAAAGCATAATCTTGCTAACATGCTGAAGAAATGGGATATTCCATATACAGAAGCTACAGAAGATTCTTCGCCCTCCCCCCAAGACTTAAATTTAGATGCCACTTCGGATAGCGACAATGATAATTTAAATTGCATTGAAATAGCTACATTTGAGGGAATGCGCGACATGATGAAAGATAATTTTGAACTTTTCATCGAAAAATCCTTTGAAGATATTAGTCGATTAATAAAGGAAATCGATCAAGCGATCAAAGAAAAGGATTGCGAAGAAATAGCTGCGTGCACACATCCGCTAAAATCAGTTACCGCGCAAATAGGCTTTATAAAAATATCAGAAATATCAAAACAAATGGAGATGATAAGCAAAGAAGATAAATTTGATGGCATAGAGGAGCTATATAAGAAAATATTAAAGGAATATGACCTCCTTCTGATTGAAGTTAAAAATATAGGATAATACATGAAAAATAAGCCTAAATTCTGGATTGAAAAAATCCCCTACCCTAAAGAATCTGACCATAAATATAGCCGTGGTCAGGTTGCTGTACTTGGCGGAGAAATCATGACTGGCGCAGCTTGCCTATCCGCGGACGCAGCGGCAAAAATCGGCGCGGGGCTGGTAACGATAATTGCCAAGAAAAACTCTCTACCTATATATAAGTGCTTTAAGCCATATATAATTGCCCGCGATGACATGGATATGAAAGCTTTCGTACAAAATGCCAAGCTTAAAGGTAGGGTTTGCCCTATTATTGGACCGGGGCTTGGCGATAAAGATTATAGATTTGTGCGCTCTATCATTTTACTGCTGCTGCTTGAACAAGATATTCCCATGATTATTGACGCGGATGGATTAAACGCTTTTGAAGGCCGCATGCCAGAGCTTTTATCAAAGCTGCATAAGAATGTTATTCTAACCCCGCATGACGGTGAATTTAAAAGAATGTTCCCTAATTTAGCCAAGTTACTAGATTCAGATCGAGAGCAAGCCATTATAGATGCCGCGAATTTATCAAATGCCGTTATAGTTTTAAAAGGCAGTAAAACTATTATTGCGACTAAAGGACGCGATATTATTGTAAATAATAATGCTAGCACATATCTTGCTACAGCGGGTTCTGGTGATGTATTATCAGGAGTACTCGGAGGCTTACTAACCCAAGGTATGAGCGCATTTGACGCTGCTTGTGCGGGCGTTTGGATGCATGGAAGAGCCTCTCAAATTATTGGCGCAGGACTTGTTGCAAGTGACTTAATAGAAGAAATTCCAAAAGTTTTAAAAGAAATGCTTGGAATTAGTAAAAAAGTAGGTTAAAACCTCGCATCAAGTTCGAATTGGAGCTTGTGTTAAAGTAACCGTGCGGATGTGGCGAAATTGGTAGACGCGCTAGATTTAGGTTCTAGTTTCCTTAGGAAGTGGGGGTTCAAGTCCCTTCATCCGCACCATTTTAGATTAAGAACGTGGCATTTGCCACGAGGTTGCAGTCGCAACCTTATTATTTAAAAACGTGGCATTTGCCACGAGCATCCAGTCGGATGCTTTGGCCACGAATAGTGATTTGCATTTATGCAAATTGTACCGAGTACGAAGCAATGCGAATGCATTGTTCGTTTTTTAACTGCAAACAAAGCTATGCTTTGCTTTGCGCGAGGCGCACATTAGTGCGAAAATAATTAAAGAAAAGAGCGATAAGATGCAAGTAAAACAGCTTAAACAAGAAGGCCTTAACCACGAAATCGAAATCACTGTAAGCGCAGATGATATAGCAAAGCGCGTTGATACTCGTTTGGAAGAAGTTGGTAAAACAGTTAATATGCCGGGTTTTCGCCCAGGTAAAGTTCCAATGAAGCTTATGAAGCAAAAATACGGTAAGGCCGTTATGGGCGAAGTATTAGAATCAGCTGTTAATGAAACGTCTCAACAAGCTTTAAAAGATCAGGATATTATTCCTGCTATTCAGCCTAAAATCGAGGTTAAGTCTTTTGATGAAGGCGCAGACCTTATCTACACAATGAATGTTGAGGTTCTGCCCAAGATAAAAGTTAAAGATTATAAAGGCTTTAAGCTTACAAAGCTTGTGAGTAAAGCTGATGACGCTGCAATTGATGAGGCTTTGACGAAAATCGCTTCTATGCGCAAAACTAGCGAGCCTATAGAAGGTAAACGCGCCTCAAAAGCTGGTGATATTTTGGTTATTGATTTCAAAGGCCGCACGGCTGACGATAAT
>JAMONE010000019.1 GCA_027066695.1 Micavibrio sp.
ACGCCCATATAACTTATCCATTTAAATAAACACGCTGTCATCTCGAACGTGAAACGGAGAGATCTTATTTATCGCAGTTTCAAAGTCGCGAGTCCAACTAAAGCTAAAATAACTGCAATTATCCAAAATCTTATAACCACTTGCGGCTCTGACCAACCCTTTTTCTCGAAGTGATGATGGATAGGAGCCATAGCAAATACACGTTTACCCGTAAGCTTAAACGAAGCGACCTGCACGATTACAGATATAGTCTCAAGCACGAATAAACCGCCGATAATTGCCAAAACTATTTCATGCTTCGTCATAACAGCTAATGAGCCAAGAAATCCACCCATAGCAAGCGAGCCTGTATCGCCCATAAATATCGCAGCAGGCGGGGCATTATACCAAAGAAAGCCCATAGCTCCGCCAATTAATGCACCGCAGATAATCGCAAGCTCGGAAGTACCAGGGACATGGTGCAAATATAGATATTCAGAAAAATCAACGCGCCCGACCAGATAAGCTATCAGCCCAAAGCACGCCGCAGCAATAGCCACAGGAACAATCGCTAGTCCGTCCAACCCATCAGTTAGGTTAACGGCGTTTGATGCGCCGATTATAACAATCAGTGACCACGGAATAAAAAACCATGATAAATTAATCAAAACATCTTTAAAAAATGGCGGTGCAACGTGGGTTTCCAGCCCTTCAGGAAGAGCGTTCATAATCCCTATAGTTACAATAACACCTATAACAACCTGCCCTAATATTTTCAGCTTCCCAGACAGCCCCTTGCAATTACGCTTAGTCAGTTTGAGATAGTCATCAGCAAAACCAATCGCACCATAACCAACCATAATCAGCAAAGCATACCAAATAAACGGATTTGTCAGATCAGCCCAAATTAACGTACTAACGCACACCGATATCAAAATCATCAATCCACCCATTGTTGGCGTTCCCGCCTTTTTAAAGTGAGTCTCGGGGCCATCCTCGCGTATCGGCTGGCCTTCTCTTTGCTTGGACTTTAGCCACCTAATCATTCTAGGGGCAATCACAAAACAAATGATCAGCGCCGTTACAATTGCTCCGCCTGTTCTAAATGTTACAGAGCGAAACAAATCAAAAAACAGAAATTGATCTGCGTATGGAGTTAGTAAATTATATAGCATTGCTTACGTTACTTCTCTTTGCTGTGTCTTTATTATACGTGCTTTCTTTAACCACACGTAAAGCTTCGATCATTTTTATTCTCATTGATTTACCTTCTTGTTTAAAAACAAGCAAATCACCTGGCGATAAAACATCAGCTACTATTTTCTCGACCTCATCGCCTTTGTAAAGGGTAGAAAGTAAATTACTCACATTTTGCAGCTTTGGCTTTTCCTTTGAAGTATAAACAAAATCAAGACAGCCCATTCTAAAAGGAATAGCAACATCAGCGATAACACTACGGTTATTATAGGTTCTAGGATAATCAACATGCTCTAGAATAGCGGTTTGGCGACCATTGCCCAAATCAATCATGTTACCAACACGAAAGATAATTCCCGCTTGCCTCTTTTTAGGTGACACCCGAATAGTTACAGTTTTAGTCTTTAAATGAGACCAGTAATAGCGATTATTTTCAATCATGTAGCTTTTCCTTTTATTCTACACAGTTAACTCAACAATTTTTTTACTTCGAACACATCATCGAAAGGCTCTATGAACCCATCAAAAACCTGCCCTTGCTCATGACCTTTTCCAGCCACTAGCAAAATATCTTCTTCATCCATTAGATTAACGGCAAATTCTATAGCTTCACGCCTAGATGCAATTTCATGAATATCCGTATCTTTATTAATTCCACTTAAAATTTCTTTGCGAATATCAGAAGGTTTTTCACTGCGCGGATTGTCATCTGTTACAATCACAATATCAGCAAGTCTGCCTGCAACTGCGCCCATAAGCTCACGTTTACCAGCATCACGATCTCCCCCGCAGCCAAATACGCATATAAGCTTGCCCAAGCAATGCGCTCGCAAAGCGTTCAACACATTTTCCAATGCATCGGGTGTGTGGGCGTAATCAACATAGGCATTACCGCCCACTTGCTGCAAACGGCCAGGTACAGGTTCAAGCCTTTCAAGCGCAGCCACCAGCTCACCAGCTTTATCAGGGAAAGTAGCAATAACGCATGCCAAAGCGCACAAAGCATTCATAACCTGAAACTTCCCAACCAGCGGTAGGTTAATTCCATAGGAATTCCCCATAACCTCAATTTCAACATGCTGAAATGCGCCCACAGCCAAGACAGATCGTAACTTAATATCTGCGCCATTTTCACCATATGATAGAATGTGCCTATCACAAATATCTACAAGCTCTTGATATTGCGCGATATCTGCATTTAGGACTGCCACACCGTCTTGTTCTAATATATCAGAAAACAAGCGGGTTTTAGAGGCTAGATAATCATCCATAGAACCGTGATAATCGAGGTGATCTTGAGTAAGATTGGTAAAAGCCGCAACATCCACATTCACGCCATCAATGCGATATTGCGCCAGCCCATGACTGGATGCCTCTATCGCAACGCTATTAACACCATCATCGGACATGTGCGATAAAATCTTATGCAGTGATACGGGATCAGGCGTTGTCATTGAGCCAGACAATGTTCCTATAAACGCGCTCTGCTCACCGATAGAGCGCCAAAGCTGGTCAACAAAATGCACGACCGAGCTTTTACCATTAGTGCCCGTTACCGCAACAATATTATCAGGCTGATTTTGGTAAAATTCAGAAACAATATGAGCGAACATTTTACGCGGGTTTTCCACCAATATAGAGGAGATATTACCATCTATTTTTGTACCCTCATAAGATAAAATAACCGCCGCGCCGCGCTTTATTGCATCATCAATAAAATCACGTCCATCAACCAATTCACCCTTAAGGGCAGCAAAAAGATAGCCCTCTTTAACCTTGCGGCTATCTTGGGTTACGCCCTTTAATGATTTTACATTAATAGGAAACAAGCTTCTTACCTCCTGTTTTTTCATCATGTAAATAGGGCAATAGCTCAAGGCTTATATCTTTGCTAATATCATATTTATCAGCAGGTAACCCCAAAACCGCCGCCATGGAAGTAACTATGCGAGCAATAGCAGGCGCAGCAACCCAGCCCGCCGTAGCATAGCCATAGCTGTTCTTATTGGCTTTAGGCTCATCAACCATAATCATCAAAACATATTTCGGATCATCCATAGGAAACGCGCCAACAAAGGAAGAGATAAGCTTTTTACGCTCATATCTACCATTGACGCTTTTCTCTGCCGTTCCTGTCTTTCCACCAAGGGCAAAGCCTTTGACATCTGCATTTTTGCCTGTACCCTTTGCTACAACAAGGCGCAATAATTTACGCATTTTCTCGGAAGTTTCCTCTGATATAACCCGAACATCACTTCTAATATCAGACTTCACAAGAACAGGGTTAACCAAAATACCGCCATTAACAACAGAAGCAACTGCCACACTCATCTGCAACGGAGTAGTTGCCAACCCATGACCATAAGAAGCAGTTAATGTCGTAGATTTACGCCACGGATCGGGGACAATCGGGCGGCCAATTTCCCTAATATCAAATTGCATAGGATCAAGTAAACCAAGGTCAGAGTAAAAATCTTTTAGCGCTTTCCCACCAATTCGCTCACCCATCAGTGCGCTGCCAATATTAGAGGAATACATAAATACTTCTGGCACAGTTAAAATGCGTCTTTGCGCATGATAATCATTAATAGTAAAACGCCCTACTTTAAGAGGCGTGCGCGCATCAAATGTTTCGCTCATATCAACATCAAGCAAATCAAATAACGCAGCGGTTGAAAATATCTTAAACATAGAGCCAAGCTCATAAACACCAAGGCTCAAGCGATTAAACATCTGATTTTTACTGGCATTACCCACGTCATTCAAATTAAAATCAGGTAATGAAACACCCGCAAGAACTTCACCGCTATGCACATCAATAATAGTTCCAACGCCAGCAATAGCAGTGAAATCCTTAATAGCTAAACCAAGCTCACGCTTAACCGCATGCTGCAAGCGCAAATCAAGCGTTAAAGTAATATCATCGCCCGCGCTCAATATATCGTTATAGCTTCGCTCAACCCCTGATAAACCAAGGCCATCACGATTGGTATAGCCAAGCAAATGCGCGAATAGCTCACCTTGCGGATAAAAACGCTTATATTCATATTCAA
>JAMONE010000020.1 GCA_027066695.1 Micavibrio sp.
GCCGAGCAAAGCCACGGCCTCACCACGGTTAATCGTCAAACTAACATCACGCAGAACAGGACGCTTTTTATATGATTTCGATAAATGCACCGCCGTTAATCCTTTAGGAATAGACTTTAAGCGGGGCTTTTTGGTTGTTTTTATGTTCATTTACATTCTTTACTTAGGTAAAGCTAATTCTACCCTAAGTAAGAGCATTAATCTATTATTATTATTGATAATTTAATTCAAACGCACCAGATAAATCAGTCTCTACATTATCATTAAATACAGAAATTGCTCTACCACTTTTAAAATAAATAGTCGGCATTGGGCTTGTTTCGCTTACAGGTTCTATCTTCACCCTTAATCCTTGCTTTAAATCTGAATCTGTAATGCCGAGCTCACTTTTTAAACTATAATTAATTATAGCCAACTGAAGGTAGCGCGGGTCTTCTTTAGGGGAATCCTTAAAGTCCCCTGATGAGCCTATAGCAAAACCAACGTTTCCAGATCCAGCATCAAACATTTTTTCATAGAATCTTGTTTCGAAAGTTTGCCCTTTTATTGTAATGGCTAAAGGTTCTCCCGATAGCCATTCTTTATTTACATCACCCATAGATAAACTTAATTTCAGATTTCCATGTAAATCTGTGCGGCCAATAATAGCTTCATCTGGATTAGGTATATTATCTAATTTAACAGTATTTGTAGTATCAATGAATTTAAATTGTTCAAGAAATTCTCGTCTTTCATTAAGGCTCATGTCTTTTTTCCATTGCCCTTCTTTTGCTGGTTTTATTAATGCATTGCCTAAAAGCCCTGAAAGCCATGGGAAAATATCACGAGAACGGAATTGGCTGCCATCTGTTTGTATGTTAACTTTATGAATGTCTAGATTACCATCCTCAACTAAATCACGGAAAAACATAAAGCTAGATGTATCTACTCCAGAAACTATTGCGCCATTTGGCAACATTCCTAGGTAAATGTTTTCACCCTTGTTATTGGCTTCTTTCCCTGCTTGCTCTAAACGTGGTGCGCAATTTACAAAAAAGATATTACCTGCGCCCCTTATACTTGTCCGCGCTAATTGTGACAAATCAAAGCTAGCTGCAAATTTATCTTGGGTAGGTGTATCAAGATATTCAGTTTTAAGAGGTGTGTTTTGACTAAGCGTTGTAACAATAGCCTCAATATCTCTTATGCGTAATTTTATTTCACCCGCGGCTAAGTCTGCACCTGGTCCACCATTATCACTTAAATATGTTGCAGTAATAGGTGACCATCCCTGATCTGCGTTTGCTATTGAATTGAAAGCTCCGCTTAGTGCGTCTGCATCCTCATAAGCTTCTATTAACTTATTTGCATGATCTAATGTTATAGATGATGGATTTAGTAATTCTTGATTTTTTATCTCTGTTGCCATTTGCATATCCCCTTTATCCACAAAATGCGGATATTGATTAAATTATCTTTTGGGAGAGATTGAGTTTGTAAAAACAATATTCCCGCCAGTTTCCAAATTCGGATACTACAGGCGGAAATTATGCTGTAGCGCTTTAGCATTTTTATGCGGTGCAAGCTGATCCTTCAAATGCCGCAAACTATTTTTATAGTTATATATTATATGTAGTGCTATTTTAAACATATGTCAAGAAAAATAATATCAACTGCTACATCATTAAATTGAATTACCTTTATCTAAAACCAATTAATTCGCAGCCAATTCATATGGATACTCCGCTTGCATAATATGAGCGTAGCGCGGAGTTTTTCCATTTGCCAAAGCAGCAAGGCTTGGTAGCTCCATTCCTGCGCGCAAGCGATAAATCCAGTAATTCGAAAGCACACGTTCAACATAGTCGCGTGTTTCTTGAACGGGCATCATCTCGATAAACAGCAAAGTATCATCGCTATTTTCCATGCGTTTACGCCATTTTGATAAATTGCCCGGCCCCGCATTATAAGAGACAAGCAAAGATACAACGTCCCCCTTAACATTGCGGCCTTTTAGTAAATATTCAAGATAATCTTGCCCAACTTTCATATTAACCTCAGGAAGGCGGAGTTTATATTTGCTTAACTCCTCCTTATATCCATTAGTTTTAGCAACATATTGCGCAGTTCTTGGCATTATCTGCATCAACCCTACTGCGCCGCTATAGCTTGTTGCCTGCAAATTAAAGCGTGATTCCTGACGCACCACTGCGTGAATAAGCGCAGGATCTAGCCTATAGCCATCTTTAGGCGACCATGGGCTAATCGGGTATAGCGCGCTGTCATAATATTTGCCCTTAGAGCGACTAACCATATTACCAAGACGCAGCGCAACGCCAGGTAAGCCAACATGCGCGGCATAAGCAAGAACGGCTAGGCGGAGCGGTGCATTGCCCTTATAATCAAAGCGCATAAGCTCTGCTTCAGCTAAATCATATTGCCCTGCCGCGACAAGAGAAAACGCACGCTCACCAGCAGGATTTTGAAGAATCAATGCCTCATTCGCCGTGTTATATTCAGGAGTTTCCCAGTTAAAATCAAACTTTGCGCCCAATAATTGAGTTGCCATTAAGCCGTAGAATGTCCTTGAATGCTTTGCCGCATTATTCAAAGCCGCGCGGAGCTTTTCTTGATTTCCTGTGCGTGAATAACTACGCGCCGCCCAATATGAACCCGCAGATGCCAGCCAGCCAGAGGCATAGGCAGAGCTTCCAGCTTTATCAAAATAAACGCCAGCCTTTGCAAACTCATCTTTTTGCCACAATGCTAGCCCAGCAATCCACGCAGCGTCAGGAACATAAAGACCAGAGCGATCCGCACTTTGAGCTGCTAATTTATATGCTGAATCAAAATGTTTACTATATAAAAACCCAGCGGCTATTTTTGCTTGAAGAGTATCACTTTCAACTATATCCATAAACTCACGAGCATCAGCATCACGGAAATATTTCAATGCTTCCAAAGATTTACCCATACGAACCATAGCGCGAACTTTACGAGATAAAGCGCGAACAGCTTTATCTTGCTCATAACTGCGCTTTATTTTGCTATTGTAATGTTTGGGGTAATAAATTGTAGGCTCATGCACCTGTGAAAGTATGCGGCCATTACGAGGCTTTGTGATTTCAGCGATATCATCCGCGCCGCGCCGCGATATGGCCAGTTTATATATTTTATCCGCACCAAAATGATCGGCATATAAATTCATCCATCTATGTAGCTCATCAAAACTGGATTTATAAGATACATGCGTATAACGTTGATAAAGCACCGCGCCAAGCAAACGTTTATCACTTATTTGCGCCAATAAATCATCCGCGCTAGCCATATCACCTAAAGCCTGCGCCTTGAATATGCGCGAATATAACTTCGCCTGCGCCCCTGATAACGGTTTATAACTATATTTATTCAACAATTTTTCTGTGGAAAGCTGGCTGTTAATCTTCAAATTCACCGATTTAAATTCAATGCTGCTTATTTGTCTATCAGGCGATTCTTTTATATAGTCAGGTTTAAAAGTCGGTAGAGGAACACTTTTGCCATCAATCATAACAGGCTTAATCATTGGAACAGGCACGATCTCTGCTGCCTGCACAGGCAACAGTAAAATGCTCATCATTAAAGTGCTAATGCAAAGCTGCGCACTTTTCTTTCCAACCGTCAATATGTTCATGTGCGAGGATAAATACACAAATATTGCAGAGTTGTCCAGCTTTTATTTGGCTTATGTAAAAATTATAGCGATGCAATTTTCTCTTGCAGCATCAACATGTCCATCCATGCTGATTTTTTCTGCATCGGAGTTTTAATTAATGTGCTCATTGGGTGAGTTACTATTGCGGGAATAGATGCCGCCCCATCAATTCCAACTCCCTTTGTTTGGGGCGTGTAATCATGCCATGATTTACGAAGCCGTGATATGCTTTCACTGCGCCCTAGCAATGATTTTGCCGTTAAGCCGCCGCACAGGACTAAAATCTTAGGCTGGGCAAGCTGGATGTGACGCTCAATAAAGGGCAAGCTCACCTCTATTTCAGCCGAGGATGGAGTGCGATTTCCTGGAGGCCTCCAGTTTAATATATTACTCATGTAAATGCCGCTATCAGAATTATCCGCGCTGCGATCAATACCAATACAAGCAAGCATCTTATCTAAAAGCTGACCTTCTGCGCCTGCAAATGCCTTACCCAAGCGGTCATCCTCCGCCGCAGGAGCATCACCAATAAGCATAATTCGCGCATCT
>JAMONE010000021.1 GCA_027066695.1 Micavibrio sp.
GACCAATTGTGGCTGCATAGTACAAGAGGATTAGGAGAATAAATTATGCAACATAAAACAGGTAGATATTTTAAAAAGCATCATGGCTTTACTTTACTTGAGCTTGCCATTGTAATTATGATATCTGGCTTTTCCATGCTGGCAATTGCACAATTCATGAAAATATATACTGTAAATCTAAAGCATGAAAAAACTATAGATCATCTGCGCATGACGCAAGATGCTATTGACGAATTCTTCGGGCTAAATGGCCGCTATCCTTGCCCAGCAAATCCTACTTTATTACCCGGAGATCCACAATACGGACTCCAACAATGCCGAAGTGATGCTGATTTAATTGCCAACCCAGACAATTGCACAGGAAAGCGCGCAGGTCTATTTTGCCCTGATCCACCAACCTTTAGTCGTGATGGTGATGAAAATGGAGCATTAGATGTTGTTATGATTGGCATAGTGCCATTTCGCACATTATTTGGAGGTGTGGTTGAAACACGATATCTGGAAAATTATAGATTAGACGGTTATTCAACCTATATTGCCTACGCTGTAACAGAACATATGACCGACAGAACAAGATTTGGAATAGTTAATCAAGCCAACCCGACTACAGGCGGAATACGTGTAACAGATGAAAACCAGATAAGTTTAACTATACCTGATAATTCTGCTCATTACGTAGTATTTTCTCATGGTGAAAATAGAAGAGCTGGATATTCTAGTTCAGGAGTACAAATTGGCAATTGCTTTGTTTCGATAATTTCAGGAATTCCACCAACCCTCTCTCCACCAGCCCCCGCTCCAATCGGGCCATCTGCTGCTGGTAGTGGCATAGACGTAGAAATTGAAAATTGTGATAATAATGATGCTATATTCGTAAAAGGCATAATGTCAGTTGCCAATAATGATAGTTATAATGATGATATTTTATTCTTTAAATCAAAAGGCTTAACATCTCTTTGGAAAAATTCTTTATCTCCAAATGTTCCTGTTGGTCAATCATATATTTATAACACAAATTTAGGATATGTTGGAGTTGGCACTACAAACCCTGCAAAGGATTTTCATATAGTCGGGGATTTAGACGTTCAAAACAGCGCCATGTCAAATAGCTATTGTGATGGTATGAGTACAGATTGCTTACTACCATCTGCTATCGGGGGCATAGGATACAAATGTCCAAATTCAAATGAGGTTGCTTATGCTATACAAAATAATGAGCTTGTGTGCAGGAAAATTGATTGGGTAATGCCCGAGCGAAACTGTTCTGTGGGCGAGTACCTTGTTGGCTTTTCTAATTTAGGACATATAAGATGCGCACCTATTTAGTTGGGGCTATCAGATAGGTTCTATTTTTTATTCGCTCGCTTTGCTTTTTTGTTTTTACGGCGCTCCTCAACATTTTTGCGATCTTTTTTGCGCTCACCCATTATATCATTAATTCTTTTTTTGCGCTTTTCTTGATCTTCCTCATGTATCTTAGAGCGAGCATCATTCTTTCTTTTTTGTTCTTTTTGTACTTTTTCCATTTCTTTCATATCTTTTAAACTGCCCTTTTTAGCGCGTTTTTTATAATTTTTTTTGACATTCTCACCCATATTTTTTGCACGTTTATTAGCATCGTCAAGGGCTGCATTAGAATTGTCACGCGCCATTACATCGCTTGTAGGCATTAAAAAAATCAATGCACCAAATAGCGCAAATAACACTAAAAATCTTTTCATTTAAATAGCTCCTTAAATTAAATATAACCTCATTATCTATATTATACGCGATCAAGCCAATAAAAGCCCATATTATTTTTTTCATATTTCTTGACCTATGTGAAAGCTCGCAGTATTTTAGGCGCATGAATAAGATAAAAGAAAATAATATTATAGCTATGGAGGAGGTAACAGCCCTTTATAACCGCCCATTACTTGATTTAGTATATGAGGCTGCAACAATTCACCGTACCAACCATGATGCAGGAGAAATGCAAATATGCACGTTGCTTTCTATCAAAACAGGCGGTTGCACAGAAGATTGTGGATATTGCTCGCAAAGTGTGCATAACGAGGCGGAGCTGGAAAAAGAAATCCTGCTCAAAACTAAGGATGTTTTAAACCAAGCCAAGAAAGCCAAAGACGCTGGCTCGACACGTTTTTGCATGGGCGCGGCGTGGCCTAAGGTTCTTGATGGGCGTGCATTTGATCGTGTATGTGACATGGTTAAGGGCGTTTCTGATATGGGGATGGAATCTTGTGTAACGCTTGGTATGCTTAATGAAGCGCAAGCAAAAAAGTTGAAAGATGCGGGTTTAAGTGCTTATAATCATAATCTTGATACCTCGCGCGAGTTTTACGATAAAGTTGTTACAACGCGTAATTATGATGATCGTTTGAATACATTAAAAAATGTTGCAAAAGCTGGGATATCAAGTTGCTGCGGCGGTATTTTAGGATTGGGTGAGAGCGAGAAAGACCGCATATCATTACTACATACTTTGGCAAATCTTAACCCTCAGCCAGAAAGCGTACCGATTAATATGCTTGTTCCTGTTGAAGGAACACCGATGGAAAGTAACAAAATAATTGATATTTTCGAATGGATCAGATGCATTGCTGTTGCGCGAATATTAATGCCACAGTCTATTGTAAAGCTATCTGCTGGACGTGCGAGTTTACCTAAAGAGGCGCAAGCCATGGCCTTTATGGCAGGGGCAAATGCTATTTTTGCAGGTGAAAAATTGCTTACTACAGATAATGTATCAGAAGATGAAGATCATACCTTATTAAAAAATCTTGGCATGATCGCGCGCGCACCATTTAAAAATGAAGGTGGCTGCGCATGTAATGGTGGAAGCGGCGGATGCGGAAGCAAGGCTGCATAACAAAAAAATATGAAATAACATATTGCCTATGCGCTATTATAATATTAAGAAACTATATTCTTTGGATTTAGATACCAGCGATATCGCCTAATGAAGAAGAATTTTTGCCTTCTGATGAAGTTTCATCACTGCTTTCTTCATCAGAATAAATTCCTGAAGCGGCAGTAGTTGCGCTTTCTTTATCGCCCCACTCTTTTTCGCCATCCATAAGATCAATTTCATCTTCTTCGGCATCTTGTGGAAGATAACGTTGGTAACTTGCAATCATATCTTCTTTTAAAGCATCCGTGCTTATTGTTTCTTCTGCAATTTCACGTAGAGAAATAACGGTTTTTTTGTCATTTTCACGCTCAACAGTAATAGCTGCGCCAGAACCAATCTCACGCGCGCGACGTGATGCCATCATAACAAGTTCGAAACGGTTTGGTATTTTTTCGATACAATCTTCAACGGTAACGCGTGCCATATTTCAATGCCTCTTATTAAATATTAATTACAGAATTCCAGCACTTATAATGTGCTTATGCCATAAATGCAAGCCTATAATTACAAATAACTTGACCAGCAGCCAGCTTTAGCCATGATACAACTATGTTTGAACTGCTTCCTGATAAAAATTGTGATTTATGCCCGCGCCTAAAAAGCTTTATTGATGATAACCGCGAGAAATTTCCTGATAAATATAATGCTCCCGTCCCCTCATTCGGAGATCGCGATGCCGAGCTTTTAATAGTAGGGCTTGCGCCTGGATTAAAGGGAGCAAACTTTACAGGCAGGCCGTTTACTGGCGATTATGCAGGTGATTTGCTCTATGCTACGCTATTAAAATCAGGCTTTGCCAAAGGCGAGTATAAGGCGCGAAAAGATGACGGGCTTGAGCTTATAAATGCGCGCATAACCAACGCGGTTAAATGCGTTCCACCAGAAAACAAGCCTAACGGCGCGGAAATTAATACTTGCATTCAGTTTCTAAAGCGCGAGTTCGAAACCATGCCTAATTTGAAAATAATATTGAGTCTCGGCCTTGTCTCGCATAATGCAGTTCTAAAAACATTAGGTCATAAACAATCCGCCTTCAAATTCGCCCATGGCGCAGTGCATGATATGGGGGGTGGATTAAAGCTGGTCGATAGCTACCACTGCTCACGCTATAATACAAACACAGGCCGCCTCACCACAAAAATGTTTGAAGATGCTTTTCAAACCATATCTTTACGTTTATAGTCCACTTCATGACAAAAGAACTTATAAACTCGCCCGACAAACATGGGCATTTCGGTGAATATGGCGGACGCTATGTCGCAGAAACACTTATGCCAC
>JAMONE010000022.1 GCA_027066695.1 Micavibrio sp.
CAAAATCTTTGTTGGTTGTTGGTTCTGGCGCGATTGGCATTGAGTTTGCCAGCTTTTACCGCTCTATGGGCGCGGAGGTTACAGTTGTCGAGGTCATGGATCGCGTGCTTCCTGTTGAGGACGAAGAAATCTCTAAACTCGCGCATAAGGCTTTCACAAAGCAGGGCATGAAAATTATTACGGCGGCGAAAGTTACCAAGCTTGATAAATCCAAAACTAATGTCACGGCTACTATCGAGACTAAAAAAGGCACGCAGGAAATCACAGTTGATAATGTAATTATGGCGGTTGGAATTGTTCCTAATGTTGAAAATATCGGCTTGGAAAATACTAAGGTTAAGTTGGAACGCTGTCATATTGCAACGAATGAATGGCTGGAAACTGCGGAGAAGGGCGTTTATGCTGTTGGCGACGTTACCGCTCCGCCTTGGCTTGCACATAAGGCTTCGCATGAGGGGATTATCTGCATTGAGAAAATTGCAGGAGTTAAAGACGTTCATCCGCTTAATAAACTCAATATCCCAGGTTGTACTTATTGCCATCCGCAAATTGCCTCTATCGGTTTAACCGAAAAAGCTGCGCTAGAGCAGGGTTATAAGATCAAAGTCGGGCGTTTCCCGTTTATGGCTAATGGTAAAGCGGTGGCGTTAGGAGAGCCTGAAGGCTTGGTTAAGACGATATTTGACAAGAAAACGGGCGAGCTTCTCGGTGCGCATATGATCGGCGCAGAAGTTACAGAGATGATACAAGGCTACGGCATTGCCAAAACTCTGGAAACCACGGAAATAGAGCTGATGCATACGATATTCCCGCATCCGACATTGTCAGAGATGATGCATGAAAGCGTTTTAGAGGCATATGGAAAGGCTGTGCATTTTTAGGTTTTTGTACCACAATGTCATCTCGAACACGTAGTGGAGAGATCTTAGTATCCCTCAGCTAAAGCTTTCGGGATAACAGTTTAAGTATCTACATTAGGAATCTTAATGGATTTAAAAGAAGAAGATATACTCGGCGATAAGATAAATGAGCATTGGTACTATGTCTCTAAAGGCCGTGCTATGCGTAGCTTTCTGGGGGATATAACATCTACAGAAGTTCTTGATGTCGGCGCAGGATCAGGAATATTTTCGCGCCAGTTGCTTGGTGACGATATATGTAAAAGCGCAATTTGTGTTGACCCTAATTACGTTGAAGAAACGCAAGAACTTCATAACGGTAAAAAAATCAGCTTCGTTAAATCTATTGATAACACAACACAAAAACTGGTTTTGATGATGGATGTATTGGAACATGTCGAGGATGATGTCGCCTTGCTAAAAAGCTATAGCGACAGCATGCCCGATGATGGAGTTATATTAATAACTGTTCCAGCATTTCAATTCCTATGGTCAGGGCATGATGTTTTTTTAGAGCATTACCGCCGCTATGATATTAAAGCAATAGAGGAAACCATTATAGCAGCAGGGTTAACGCCTGTGAAAAGTCGCTATTTCTTTGGCTCGCTGTTTCCTGTAATTGCGGCTATGCGCTTAATAAAAAATATTACGGGTAAAAAACGCAAGGCGGGAAGCCAGCTAAAGATATATTCCGATAGCTTTAATAAAACTTTAATTACAGTTCACGATATGGAACGCAACAGTTTGTTTTCGTTTAACAAACAATTCGGTTTAAGTGTATTTTGCTTATGCCGTAAGATTTAGGAGACATTATAATGAGATACATTACTTTTTTAGGAACATGCTTTTTATTATTTATACCTGCTCCAGCATATGCGCAAATGACAGGCTTAGAGATAGAGCGTTTTTTCACTGATATCGAAGAATTATACAATCAGAAAAAACCAGATATGAAAAAAATTCAAGAGCAAAAAGCACTATATATGAGTGAAGATTTCTTATCCAAGATGGAAGCTAGATCAAACTTAGGTGACAAAGTTATATATTTAGAGCAAAATCGCGAAGAAGTTTTAGCCGATTTAGATGATAAAACCAATGAGCTTTTGAACTCTAATATTAGTCACACAATTACAGATATACGTTACGAACAAGATAAAATGAACGCAGAGGTCGATTATACTTCGCTTTTTAAGGGCGATATAAAAACAGAAAAAGAGGACCTTGGTATGGTTATAATAAAATTTAAGGCTCTTTCTGTTTGTACGGAGGCACTAAGACTTGTAGATGGTGATTTAAAAAGTTATCGATCAGATTGTAAAACTGATTTATTATATAGCAAGCCAGAACCTATAGAGTAAAATTTAAGAAATGACAAATAATCCTAAATTGCTGGATAAGGCAAAGCGCCATCCTGAAAAACAGAAAAACTCTGATCGTCCTGCGGGGCGTAAGCCTGATTGGCTGCGTGTGCGCGCTCCTCAAGGTAAGAAATATTTAGAGACAAAAGACATCGTAACCAAGCAAAAACTTACTACCGTTTGCGAGGAGGCAGCTTGCCCAAATGCGGGAGAGTGCTGGCAACATAAGCATGCGGCGTTTATGATACTTGGCGAAGTATGCACGCGGGCTTGCGCTTTTTGTAATGTCGCAACGGGTAAGCCTGACGCAGTGGATAAGCTTGAGCCACTGCGCATTGGCGTGGCAACCATGCAGATGGGACTTAAACATGTAGTTGTAACAGCCGTTGATCGCGATGATTTAAAAGATGGCGGAGCAGATCATTTTGCCAAAACTATCCAAGCCATCCGCATGAAAAGCCCTGATACTACTGTGGAAATTCTAACTGGTGATTTCAGGGGGGATATTGGCGATATAGATCATGTGATTGCCGCTAAGCCCGATGTATTTAATCATAATATTGAAACAGTGCCACGGCTTTACCCAACCATAAGGCCAGGAGCGCGATATTTCCGCTCTCTTCGTTTACTGGAGCGCGTTAAGGACGTTGACCCAACCATGTTCACAAAATCAGGGATAATGGTTGGCCTTGGCGAGAGCTTAGAAGAAATTGCGCCAGTTATGGATGATATGCGCGCTGCGAAAATTGATTTTATCACTATCGGGCAGTATTTACAGCCCACCCCCAAACATGCGCCAGTTATGAAATGGTGGACACCCGAAGAATTTGAAAAACTTACAAAAATGGCGAAAGCCAAGGGGTTTCTAATGGTCTCCGCCAGCCCGCTAACCCGCTCCTCCCACCATGCAGGCGATGATTTTGAAAAACTTAAAGCTGCGCGAGATAAGAAATTTGGAAAAAATAAATAATGTTAATCCCTGAAATTATGACTATAGCAGGGCTTTCTATTGTAGCAGGGTTTGTGTGTTTTTTCTGCGCCATGGTTGGTTCTGGTTCTGGGCTAATTCTTGTGCCTTTAATGATTATATCAGGCCTTACCCCTGTGCAGGCAATCGCTATTCACAAGTTCGAATCATTATGGACGGTAGCTAGTGGCTGGCGTTATTATAAAAGCGGAACTTTTTTGAAAATGGATTTTAGTTTCTATTTAGTTTTAGGCTTGCTAGGAAGTTATATAGGCGCGCGGTTTATTCATTTTATTCCTAATGATGTGCTGCAAATTGTTGTTGCAGTGTTTATTCTTTTGGTTGCTGTTTTTATTAATTTTTCAGGAAAACTAAAATCAAATGGGAGTATTTCACCGCTAAAAAGATTTATCTTAATTATATCAATGTTCTTTTTTGGGCTTTATGAAGGTACATTTGGCTCTGGCAATGGATTTTTTATTGCGGCATTGTTCTTTTTTCTGATTGGATCAGATGAGCGCAAAACCGTGGGAATGATAACTATTTTGGCGGCTTTTTGGAATATAGCGGCGACATTAACTCATTTTTCTTTTGGCTCATTACTTTGGCAATATGCACTTCCTATGGGTAGTATGGCTATGCTTGGAGGTTGGTTTGGCGCGGGTTACGCTCTTCATATGGACAAAGAAATGATTAGAAAAGTTATTTTTCTAATCGCTGGTACTGGCGGACTTATTATGTTGGCGCAAGCTCTTATAAGATATGAGGTATTTGCATGACAACCCACGCAGAAAAACGCAATATGCCCTACAGCGCAGAGCAATTATTTGCTTTGGTGGCGGATGTTGAGCGTTATCCCGAGTTTTTGCCTTGGTGCATTGATTGCCGTATCAAGCGGCGCACCGATGATAATTTAATCTACGCTGATCTTACCATCGGCTATAAAATGTTCCGTGAGAAAT
>JAMONE010000023.1 GCA_027066695.1 Micavibrio sp.
AAACCGCGCCTAAGAAAAAAACAGTTACGAAAAAGAAGAGTGCTTAAGGTCAGGACTCATACCAATTTCAAATTGATGCTTATTTGATTTTATAGCTGCAAAAACTGCCTATCTCTATATGCTTCGTTATGAAATTCTTTGTGGCTTCGTTATCATTGATTTCTATCGCTTTGTCATATGCTTCGAGTAGTGTTTCACCATCTATAAGAGATCGTATGAAGGCAATTTCATTATCAGCTAATGGATATAAATTTACCTTAAGGTTTTTGCGTATTAAAAGCACATGACCGCCTTTTTCTTTTGATAGATCCAAAGTTTTTTCACCGCCATTTTTGCACATTTCCCATATTTTTAAAATAGGGTGCGCAGAGGTCATGATTTCTACGGAGGGGTGCAAATCAATGGTAACTTTTGTTAGCTCTTCTTCTGAAAGAGCGGCAAACTTACTCCAATCCGTAATATCTTTATCATCAGCAAGCGAGCTAAGGTGAAATAGCCATTCAAGCCATGCAATATCAGACAGATAGGGCAGACCCTTTGCGGGTTCGAAAGTTTCAATAAATTCGGCAAATTCTATGCCATATTCGTTCATATCGCCTGATTTTGGCCAGTATTTTTCACTATATTTACGGCAAAGCCCCTTAAAAAACTCTTCGCCAACTAAATCTTCAACTATTGGATAGGTCATCTGCAACGGGATTATTATATTGCTAACCCCGCTTTCGCGGTATATTCCCATGCGCCCTTTTGCACTTATCGTATCGCTCGAGATATCATTGCTCATAGACACATTATCATCAGTTAAATCACCTGACAGGCAGTCGCTGATAAATTTTTGTTGTAAGTCCTTTAAAGAAGTCATTTAGGGTCAAGGCCTATTTAAATTTATAAATTCTGCGCGAGTCATATTTTTAGATAATACGCTTGAAAAGTGCGCAGGGCATAGCCGCAGCTACGGTCAAGCACTTTGAAGGCGTAGAATCAAAAATATGCCGCGCCCCAAAAGGGGTTACTCATTAATACCACATCTACAGTGTTAAGCAAGCTTATCGGGGCAAACCCCGTTTGCGCTTGCTTGCCGCGTATCTGCGCCATTAATGGGTAACAGAACGTTATGAATTTAAATAGGCCTTGACCCTAGGCTGCTTTCTCTTTTTTGGCTTTATTTATGATAATATCAGCTTTTGATTTTTCATCCATAAGGACTTCAAGCTTTGGCACGTCATTATCCCATTCAATCAAGGTCGGGATATCGCCAAATTTATCAATTGTCTTAACATATAGCTCCCATACAGGATCGTAAACGCGCTTGCCATGAGTATCGATATAGACATCTTGCCCTTCGATATTACGCACGTCATAGCCAGCTAAATGTATTTCTTGGACAGGTGCAACGGGGATTTGCTCTAAATAAAACTCTGCATCAAAGCCGTGATTATGTGCGCTAACATAGATATTATTGACATCAAGCAAAATTCCGCAGCCTGTCCGCTCTACCAAAGTATTAAGAAATTCCCATTCAGGAATTGGCGAATCTTTATAGGCGAGGTAGCTAGATGGATTTTCGACCAGAATTTGGCGTTTCAAAGTATTTTGCACATGGTCAATATTTTCCGCCATAATGCCGAGTGCTTCTTGCGTATAGGGAACGGGCAGCAAGTCTGGCAGATAATGCACCTTATCGGACGCACTCCATGAGAGGTGGTCTGATACAAGTTTGGGCTGAAACCGCTCTATTGTGGCTTTGACTTTTTGCAAATGCTCTTCTCGAATAGGGCAAGCCACCGATGCAGAGCCTAGTGATAGCCCCACAGAATGCGCAGAAAAAGGATAATCCTGACGAATCTTTAGCGCATATTTACTTGCCGTTGAGCCTGCATTAAAGAAATTCTCCGTATGGATTTCAAGCCACGGTACATCGGGCTTGTCTTCTATAAACTCCTCAAAATGCTGATGACGCAGCCCAAGGCCAACGCCTGTAATTTTACTATCTGTAAGCTTGCTCATAATCTAAGATCCTGACCCTAAGTCATTATTCGTTATAATCAGGCGATTTATCCGTGCTGTTTTCGAATAATTTATCCATGCCATTTCTAAATTCAGAGGAATAACCATCTTTTTTTGATTCAGATTTATTACCAGTGCCACGTTTAAGTAAATTCATGTCCTCTAATTTCTTTCTGGTTTCAGAAACATCTTTAACTGTTTCAACACCTTCCGCCACATTTTCTGCCGCAGCCTTAGGAATGAAACCATCAATCCAAGATGAACTTATCTCAAGATATATTTGAGTTTTACTTTCTTTGAACCATTCGCTCTTTTGTTCTTCCCCAGCAAGGTAAAAGAACGGTAAATACATTAGCCCAAGCACAAAAGCAGCGCGAACAAAGCCAAAAATAACACCTAATGTACGATCTAGTGCGCCAAGCCCTAAATTTTTTGCGAATTCAGCTATAAAATGACTGATAATTGATAAAATAATGATGAAAGTAATTAAAACAGCACTATAAGACAGTATGTCGGCTAGTAATTCATATGATACGATATCAAAGAATTTTTCTGGTTCTGGTTCATTTGTAACACCAAACCAGCCACGCATAACAGGAATAAGCAGCGGGCCGCCGATATATGCGGCGGCTATACCGCCAATAATACCAAAAATTGTAAGTATCTCACGGATAAACCCTCGCAAAAAAGCAATAACAACCGAAGCCAAAACAATAATAAGAACAAAAATATCAACAATCATAGTAGTTCTGTAATTTCTATGTTTTAGGGCCAAGAATCATAATCATTTGCCGACCTTCAAATTTTGGTTGTAGCTCTACCGTTGAGATTTCTTCAAGCTCTGCGCGGATATTAGTGAAGATTTCTCTTCCTATATCTTGGTGAGCCATTTCACGACCACGAAAACGCATCGTAACTTTTACCTTATCGCCAGCATCTAAGAAACGCTTGGCATTACGCATTTTCACATCATAATCATTCTTTTCGATGCGCGGGCTAAGCTTTACTTCTTTTAAAGATGATGTCTTTTGCTTTTTACGCGCTTCGTTGGCTTTTTTCTGCTGCTCATATTTATATTTACCGTAGTCAAGTATTTTGCAAACAGGTGGCTCAGCATTTGGAGAAACCTCAACCAAATCAAGCCCTGCATTATCAGCCATTTCTTGCGCTTTTGATAATTCAACAACTCCGTGCATTTCGCCCATCTCATCAACGAGGCGAACTTCTGGTGAAGTTATTGCGGAATTCATACGTGGCCCTTGATCTTTTCTTGGGACTGGTCTTTGTGGTCTGGAAATAACGATTTCTCCTAGTTTGTTGTCTTTACATTTTTAACTTTAATCAAAATTACTTATAAAACCATTAATACGGCGGTTTTATAGCATCTGTCAACTCTGCAATTGCTTGATCTAGCGGATCAACTGATTGAGCCTTAGATCCAAGCCTGCGAATTGCTACTGTTTGCTCTTCTGCTTCACGCGCTCCAACTACAAAAAGCACAGGGATTTTGCCAACTGAATGCTCCCGCACCTTATAATTAATTTTCTCATTTCTGATGTCAAGCTCGGCTCTAACGCCCGCATCAAGCAGTTTTTGATAAACTTTATGTGCATAATCATCGGCCGATTCTGTAATCGTCGCCACTACACATTGAATAGGCGCAAGCCATAGCGGCAGCTTGCCCGCATAGCTTTCAATCATAACACCGATAAATCGCTCTAACGTGCCTAAAACAGCGCGGTGAAGCATAACAGGGCGGTGCTTTGCCCCATCTTTACCGATATAAGATGCATCAAGACGCTCTGGCAACACAAAATCAAGCTGGAGCGTTCCGCATTGCCAGCTACGCCCGATTGCATCGCGGATATGATATTCGATTTTAGGCCCATAAAACGCGCCCTCATTTTCTGCTTCGGTAAATTCAAGCCCAGCCTCAATCAAAGCTTTGCGCAGGCCGTCTTCTGCCTTATCCCAAACCTCGTCCGATCCAGCGCGCATTTCAGGGCGCAGAGCCAGCACGATTTTCACATCATCAAAGCCTAAATCAGAATAGACGGTTTTCACCAAATCACAAAAAGCCACTGATTCAGCTGTGATTTGATCTTCACGACAAAATATATGCGCATCATCTTGTGTCATTTGA
>JAMONE010000024.1 GCA_027066695.1 Micavibrio sp.
ATGCGGGACATCAAAAACAGTATTCATATTGCGCACAAGCGGGTGAGAGCGATCCACTATATTATGCTTGTAAACGCCCCATAGCTTACCATTGGGTAGAGGGTTTCTTTTTGTATTATGTTGTGATTGCATAACCGCGTGCGTGGCAAGACATGAACACATTGTCGAAGTAACATTATTCCATGACCATTCCATGACTTCTTGCAGAGGTTGCCAAAATGGCTCTTTCTCAAGATCAGGCTGAGAGACATTTGCCCCCGTAATAATTAGCGCGTCCAGCCCTTTTTCTTTAAGCTCTTCAAATGGCTCATAATATTTATCTATATAAGCTTTAGTTTTATCACTGCGCGTAAGTTCTGGCAGGGAAAACGGGTGAATATATAGCTGTGCGATTTGATTACTTTCCCCAACCAGCCGAAAGAATTGGCGTTCCGTAGCTTCTAGTGCGGCATCGGGCATCATATTAAGCAACCCTATATGAAGCTCTCGAATATCTTGCTGGCGTGCGCGTTCAGGCGGTAATATTGTACGGCCTTCTTCTTTAAGTCGCGCAAATGTTGGTAATTCTTTGTAAGCTACTAAAGGCATCGGCAGAAATCCGTTTGATTATATATTTATGACGTGTAATAACGTTTATTCAACTTGATGCAAAAAGAGAGCAATGTCAAAAAAATTAAGCGATATACGCGTTGAAATAGATTCCATTGATAATCAGGTGCATGATTTATTCATGCGCCGCGCTGCGCTTGTTGGATCAGTAGCCGAAGCGAAGAAGAAAGAAGGCTTGCAAGTTGTCCACCCTGCGCGCGAAGCAATGATGATGCGTCGCTTGTTATCGCGTCATGACGGAGTATTGCCGCGCTCTACTATTGTTCGTATATGGCGTGAGTTAATAAGCTCTGCCCAGCTTTTGCAGGCTGATTTGAATGTTACTATTTCTTCTTGTGCATATTGGGATATGGCAAAGAATTATTTTGGTAGCGAAATACCAATGAAAGAAGCATCCTCTAATCAGGATATTATTAAAGATATGCGCGATGGTAATATTCACTTTGCGGTCATGCCTTGGCCGAAACACGATGGTGAAAATCAATGGTGGGTGAACTTACTTAATCAAGCAGATGATAACAAAATATCGGTGATATGCGCGCTTCCATATGGTGGGGATATGTCTTTATATAATGATAAAGCTCTTGTGATTTCTAAGGTTGATTTCATGCCCTCTGATGATGATGTAAGCCTTATTGGGGTAAGTTTAGATGTAAATATTGACAGTGATTTTATTATGAATTGCGCGAAGGATGCTGGTTTATCTGTTCTTAATATCACCAGTATAACATCAAATTACCTGATAGCAGTTAAAGGCTTTGTCGAGGAGGATTCCAAAGCCCTCAAATCACTAAAAGATGCATTGGACGAATGTCAGTATTGCGGCGTTATTGGCGGCTATCCAGTAATTCCAAATATAAACAATTAGAGAAATATCATGATTGAGAAAATTACAATTATTGGCATGGGGCTTATTGGCTCTTCAATTGCTATAAATATACAAAAGCATAAATTGGCAAAAACTTTAGTCGCCGCAGATATTAGCGAGGATGTCTGCAATAAAGTGGCAGAGCTTGGGATTGCGAACTACGTGACAAATGACTTGCTGCGTAGTGTTGAGGGCGCGGATATTGTTATACTTTGCGTTCCTGTTGGCGCGATGGGCGTTGTTAGCGAAATAATCGCTCCTAATTTAAAGGAGGGGGCAATTATCACTGACACTGGCTCGGTCAAGGTTGCAGTTATTAATGTGATAAAGCAATTCTGCCCTAAAGGCGTTGAAATTGTACCCGCACATCCGATTGCTGGAACAGAATTCTCGGGGCCTGAATCTGGCTTTGCAGAACTATTTGACGGGCGTTGGTGCATTTTAACGCCGCTGCCTGAAACAAGTATTAAGGCTGTTGAAAAAATCACGCATCTTTGGGAGGCTTGCGGCTCTAATGTTGATATAATGAACCCAGAGCATCACGACTTGGTTTTGGGCGTAACCTCGCATCTTCCGCATTTAATCGCCTACACAATTGTTGGCACAGCCAATGATCTTGAGGATGATCTTAAGTCAGAGGTTATCAAATATTCTGCCAGCGGATTTAGAGATTTCACAAGAATTGCATCCTCCGATCCTACGATGTGGCGTGATGTTTTCTTGAATAATAAAACCGCTGTACTTGATATGCTACAACGCTTTACAGAGGATTTAACAGAGCTGCAAAAAGCTATCCGAAAAGGGGACGGAGATTATCTTTATCAAAAATTCGATGAAACCCGCGCAATCAGAAAAGAAATTATAGATCTTAAACAAGATAGATACTGACCTTAGCTATAGCTCTATAATCTTTATTGGTCCTAGATAGAGCTTGTTCTTATCACTTGTTAGGGTAGAGCTTACAACACCATCTTTTTCTAATGACTTTAGAGCCGCTAAAGCAAACATGGCTATTTGCCTAGGGAGCATTTTATTTTGCACCATATTTTCTATCATAGGAGTAACATTTATTAGCTTAACGATAAGATCAATTTCAGGGTAGGGAGCATCAAATTTCACATCCCCTGATAGCGTTCCTTGCGTTTGATCTTTCATTAATCGGGCATATGCCAGCGTCATGACATTATTCTTAAAGACAAGCTGCGAATCTATAGCATCAAAGACCAGCGAAGATTTCCAATGCTTTGATGAAAGTGCAATTTCCTTTATCTTTATATCAATCGGCATTCCCATTACAGGCCAGCTTTGGGCGTTTATGGATTTGATGGACATATTACCATAGGAAGTTTCTATGAGCTGCTTGCCCATAGATAATTTTAATTTCCATGGAAAGCCGTGTATTTTCGGCTCGGATATTTTATGATTGGTAATATTAGGGTTTTGCTGAAGCTCATTAATAGAATCCATAACAGCTTTTTTTGCAATATCTGCGGCAATAAACCAATTTATTGTATATATAGCAAACAGCAGCAATGCCGCGATGCCAAGGGCTTTGCTGTATTTGGATTTTCTCGGAATGCTCTTTTTACCCTCTTCTATTAACTTACTGGTTTTTTCTTCTACGGCCATCTCTATACGGTTTAGTACAGAGGAAGCATCGTCTGATGGTGCGATGGGGGGCAGAAATTCAAATATCACATGACCTGGCTTTTGACACCATGTATTTTTAGGATGGAACAGACCTGTATTTAATGCCATCGGGATAATCGGTAAGCCTGTGGCTTCTTGCATGCGAACAACGCCGATTTTATATGGGCGGTTTTGGGTCGTAGTTTCAGGGCAAACGCGCGTTCCTTGCGGGAATATAACTATTGCTCTGCCTTGTTTTGCAATGCGCTTTGCACCATCTTTTACCGATTTAATTGCAATTTTAGGAGTGCTTCTATCGATTGCTATTACATCACTCTTTTCTAAATATTTCCCCCATAACGGGATTTTAAGCAATTCTTTTTTAAGCACAATAGCAGGGTCGTCAAATAATATATGTAGCTTAAATGTTTCATATGCTGATTGATGCTTTGCCGCAACTATGTATGAGCCTTCTTTGGGCAAATGTTCTTTGCCTCTAACTTCGTATGTTAGGCCGAGGATATATTTCTCTAAAAATGCCGTGTTGTGAGCAAATATTTTAACAACAGCCAGCAATACTTTGCGCGGAAAAAATAATGTCGGCAGCAACGTTAGACAGATAATAGCTGTCAAAAAATAAAAACATAAATTGAAAATGGTTGAGCGGATAAAAAATGGTTGGATTTTCATGTTTGGCCTTTGTTTATTACAGCTATAATTACTCTGCGCACTAATATTTTATTATATTCACTAAAGGTAAGTTTCCAGAGCTTGATATCTTTTAATGTGAGTTGATCTTCTACGGGATGAGCAATTATATTAACGTCTTTTATCTTGTTCTTAAATTCCAGAATAGCTCTTTGCATATGATATGCCGAAGTTACAAGGCGAATTGATTTTATGTTGCTATCATTGTTATTAAGCCAGCTTTTGGTTTCAATGGCATTTTCAAGCGTAGTTGTCGCGATATGTCCTAATATTATGCAGCATTCAGGAAGCATTGTTTTGCCCTTCCATAG
>JAMONE010000025.1 GCA_027066695.1 Micavibrio sp.
CTATGAGATCAACCGTCTTAAGGCCGAGAAAAATGCGGTGATTTTGGCGCATAACTATATGACTCCCGATATATTTTATGGCGTAGGCGATATTACAGGTGATTCGCTTATGCTGGCGCAAAAGGCCGCGCAATCAAGCGCGGATATCATCCTTCAGTGCGGTGTGCATTTCATGGCGGAAACCTCGAAAATACTATGCCCTGATAAAAAAATCCTTATGCCCGACATGGAAGCAGGCTGTTCTTTGGCCGAATCGATAACCGCGCAAGACATTCGCGACCTTAAAGCTGAATACCCCGATATTCCTATTGTGACATATGTTAACACCTCTGCCGAAGTAAAGGCCGAGACAGATATTTGCTGCACATCGTCCAACGCCCTTAAAATTGTTAATGCATTGGGAGAGCAAGGCCATGACACAATTATCATGACCCCTGACATGTATTTGGCGCAGAATATCGCCGCGCAAACAGATGTTAAAATCATCATATGGGAGGGGAGCTGCATCGTTCATGAGCGTTTCAGCCCGCAAGACATCATTGATGCACGTAAAGAACATGAAGACCTTGTAGTTCTCGCGCATCCCGAATGCCCGCCAAATGTTATGGCGCAGGCTGATTACTCTGGCTCTACCGCGCAGATGGATAATTTCATCAAAGAAAAACAGCCAAAACGCGCGATGCTTATGACAGAATGCTCAATGAGTGATAATATTGCTGCCAATAACCCAAATGTAGATATGATCGGCACTTGTCAGATGTGTCCATATATGAAGCGCATAACGCTACCGAAAATACTTGCCGCGCTGCAAAGTGAGCAACCAGAAATTATCATTGACCCTGAGATAGCGCGTCGCGCCAAACGCGCCGTTGATCGTATGTTGGAGCTTAGTTGATGAATGGTGAGTTACTATTAAATATCCTACCCCATTATAGCGTTCCCAACTTGATTGGAAATCCATTTACCAGCCTAATTTATGAATCTCCGATCAAGTCGGAGATGCTAATAGAAAGTATTGATGCGTCATGGGATTAAATCCATTAATTATAGAAAACACTGTTAGAGCCGCTCTGCTTGAAGATTTAGGGCATGGCCATGATATCACTACGCGTTCAGTTATTTCTGGCGCAAAAGAATGCAGCGCGGTTTTTTGCGCTCGTGAAGAAGGTGTGCTGGCTGGCTTACTGCCTGCGTTAATGGCCTTTACCCTAACCGACCCATCCCTAAAGATAGAAGTGCTGGCCAAGGACAGTGACACTGTAAAAATCGGTCAGAATATCGCAATTATTAAAGGCTCGGCCGCAGCGATTTTAACCGCCGAGCGCACAGCTCTCAATTTGCTGATCCATATGTCAGGGATTGCAACATTAACGCAAAGCTATGTGCGCACTATTCAAGGTACAAACGCCAAGATTTGCGATACACGCAAGACTTTGGCCAACCTGCGAGCCTTCCAAAAATACGCTGTGCGCATGGGCGGGGGGCATAATCATCGCTTTGGCCTTGATGATGCTATTTTAATAAAAGACAACCATATCGCCATTGCTGGCGGTGTAGTGCAAGCTCTTAACAATGCCAAGAAATATGCTGGCCACACAGTTAAGATCGAGATCGAAGTCGATACGCTTGAACAGCTTGAAGAAGTTTTGAAAATTGGAACTGCGGATATCGTTATGCTCGATAATTTTACCCCTCAAGATTTGGTGCAAGCCATTAAAATGGTGGATGGCAAAATAACTACCGAAGCATCAGGTAATGTTAACCTTATGATCGTACATGACATCGCCCAAAGCGGCGTTGATTACATCTCTGTTGGCGCACTTACCCACTCTGCCCCCGCCCTTGATATCGGGCTGGATATAGAATGCTCTGCAAAGTAATACACACACACCAGTAACAGCATCCTCGACTTGATCGGGATTTTGCCTAGCATATAGTATAGTAATTCCGATTTAAAATAAGACATCCACCTTCCCCGTCATTACACGGTTTATCCGTGTAATCCATGGATTACAGCATTCGCTGGAATGACAATTTTGTACTATTATTAACCTAAATTACTATATCTGCTCGATTAAGCCGCCTTTTCCCATCCGCCACTTTGCGTTTGTTGCCAGTATGTAACGTCAAAGCCTTGTTCTTTATAGTCTTTCCAGCGGGATCTGGCTGCGGTTACGGCTTCAGGGTTATTGCCATCAAGCATCTCGCAGCAAATATCAAAATCACCTTGCATTTCAGAGGTAACGCCCTGACATAATATAAGTAAATCTGATTTATTTGGGTTTTCATCCTTAGTGGTAAGCCATATTGGCTGCATCTCGGCTTTACCATCTTTTTCACTGCCATGCGGCAGAAAGCTATTAGGGTTAAAGCTCCATAAATGCTCGTTCATTTGCTCTTTTTCCGTGTCATTATATAGCTTAATAACCACATGGTGATCGCGCTCTAATATCTTGTTTAAAAGCACAGGCAATACCTGATTTTGTGATGTCTTTTGCAAATGATAAAAACGTATCTCTGTCATTTTATTCTCTAACCTCTATACTATATTTCATCCGAATAGATATGCGTGCATCCTTGGTAATCTTCAATATTATATTTATTACCATCATCAAGAGCATTAATATAGCCATTATCAATTGGAATTTTTCCAAAGCCATCAGGAATATCCAACATATATTTTGGCAAGCATATCCCTGATACGCGCCCTTGCAAATCTTTCATTATCTCTTGGCCTCTTTTTATAGAAACACGAAAATGCGAAGTGCCGATAGCGCGATCCATATGATGCAAATAATATGGCTTCACATGAAGAGTTATCAATTTCTTGAACAACTCCTCCAGAGTTTTAGCATCATCATTAACGCCTTTCAAAAGTACCGATTGTGACAAAATAGAGCAATTTTGCGCTCTTAAAGCTTTAATTGCCACACCAACATTATCGTTAATTTCGACAGTATGATTAACATGTAAAACTATATGCACAGCCTTACTTACGGATTTCAAAACAGGTGGTAGCATATCGTTAATTTTCGTGGGATTCGATATCGGAATACGTGTATGAATGCGAATGACTTGCACATGATCAATTTCACCAAGGCAATCAAATATTTTTTGGAGTCTACGCGGCGATAATATTAATGGATCACCGCCCGTTAATATAACTTCCCAAATTTCTTTATGGGATTTTATATATTTAATGGCTTCATCAAAATCATTATCCGAAAGATGGCTTGAGCCGACCCCTACCCCGATCATCTCACGGCGAAAGCAATAGCGACAATAAACATCGCAAACATTACTAACCTTGAATAAAACACGATCAGGATAGCGATGAACAATGCCATTAATGGGCGTGTATTTTTCATCACTAATGGGATCGCTGCTTTCATCACTGCGGATATTCAGCTCTTGCATATCAGGGATATATTGACGCGCCACAGCTTCTTTTTCCACGCCGTCCAGATTTTGTATAAGCGCAGAAAGATGGCTGTTAAGGCCGTTATCATTGATAAAATCTTTGCTACTATTCATAGCTCGCGGCAACAAAACGATCAAGAATGCGCACACCAAAGCCTGTACCATATTTGGGTGTTATATCCTTATCAGCTTTAATCCACGCCGTTCCTGCAATATCCATATGCGCCCATTTCGTGCCATCATTTATGAAATGCGACAAAAACCCTGCCGCAGTGCATGACCCCGCTCCTTTGGACTTAGACATATTTTGTACGTCGGTAATGCTGCCCTCAACATCTTTTTTCCAAGCCTTATCAAGCGGCATACGCCATAATCGTTCATTCGTAGCCTCGCCAGCGGCTTGCATTTGTGAGTATAACTCATCATCATTTGCAAATGTCCCACAATATTCATGCCCAAGAGCAACAAGAATAGCACCTGTAAGCGTTGCCAAATCTATTACAAAGCGCGGATTATAAATATCTTGCACATATGATAGAGCGTCCGCCAAAACAAGGCGGCCTTCTGCATCGGTATTTAAAACTTCGATAGTCTTGCCCGAATAAGAAGTGATAATATCCGCAGGGCGATATGCGCGCGCAGAGGGCATGTTTTCAACCAAGCCAACAACCGCAACAACATTCACCTTGGC
>JAMONE010000026.1 GCA_027066695.1 Micavibrio sp.
TGAACCAAGCCGTATCTTTTGAGTTTCAATGAAGCTGCTATTTGTTGCTTCAAACATAATTTGCGCACGCGCCGTATATGCGGGAGCTATGTTTTGCACAATCAAGGCACAAGATGTAAAACCAAAGAATGTGATGCCAAATACAAGCATTTTTCGTCGCCCCAAAAGGTGCAATAAGTCACGGCATTGACCCGATTTATGCGTGGGGTGAAGTATTTTCGTCATTAGGCTTGCATTTTCACATAAAGAATATGGCATGATCGCCACCACAGCATTATAATCTTTTTATCCACAGGGGGCAAGTCATGGCGATTGCATTTGTTTTATAAGAATCCTTTCTCTTCTGCTTATTTTATGTAATAAGCTCCTGTGCTAAGGAGTGAGACTAATGTTAACTATATCAAAATTGACCTATAAAATTGGAAGTCGTACTATTCTTGATGAATGTAGCGTCAATATTACAGATAACTGGAAAGTTGGTGTTATTGGTTTGAATGGCGCGGGGAAGTCGACTTTGTTCAAACTGATTGCTGGCGAATTGCAAGCGGATGGCGGCGCGGTAAGTTATCCCTCTACTCAAAAGCTTGGCATGGTGCGACAAGATATTCCCGAGACTGATACGCCTCTTATTGATCTGGTCTTGGCTGCTGATGAAGAATTAGCGGATCTTTGGAAAGCCACGGAAACCGAAGAAGACCCTAATAAAATTGCAGAAATATATGAGAAGCTATCCGATATGGATGCGTATTCCGCGCCATCAAAAGCAGCGCGTCTATTAACGGGGCTTGGCTTTAAAGAAGAGCAGCTACAAGAGCCATTTTCATCATTCAGTGGGGGCTGGCGTATGCGCGTTGCGCTGGCTGCCGCGTTATTTGTAGAGCCTGAAATCCTGTTGCTGGATGAGCCGACCAATCACTTAGACCTTGAGGCTATCATGTGGCTAGAGGCTTATTTGGCGGCGTATCCGCATACGCTTTTGATTATCTCGCATGATCGCGAAGTATTAAACAGATGTATTGACCATGTTGTCCATGTCGATAACCAGCAGCTCACGCTTTATACGGGGAATTACGATACTTTTGAGCGTGAACGCGCTGAACGCCTTGGCCTGCAACAAAAAATGCATGAAAAACAGCAAGTTGAGCGCGAGCATATGCAAAAATTCGTTGATCGCTTTAAGGCGCAGGCAAGTAAAGCCCGTCAAGCGCAAAGCCGCATGAAAGCTCTGGAGCGAATGGATATTGTTGACGCCGTGATTGCAAACAGAGCGGTGAGGTTCTCATTTCCTAACCCTGATAAAATCCCCTCCCCTATGCTCTCAATTGATAAGGCGGATGTTGGATATACAGAAGGGCAGCCTATCCTTAGCGGTGTTCATGAGAGCATCGATAGAGATGACCGCATCGCCATTCTTGGCGCGAATGGTAATGGTAAATCAACGATGATGAAGCTTATTGCCGGAAAACTCGATGTGATGGAGGGCAGTATTTTTCGCTCGAACAAGCTGCGTATTGGCTATTTCTCCCAGCATCAGACGGAAGAGCTGGACATGAACGCCACGCCTTATGAAGAAATGATGACCATGATGCGTCAGAAACACCCAGAAGTAAGCGAGCCTGTGGTGCGCGCTAAACTCGGTGCATTCGGGTTTTCGCGTCAGCTTTCGGATAATAAGATATCAACATTAAGCGGCGGTGAAAAGGCGCGGCTTTTATTCGCATTTATGAGCTTTGACGCGCCGCATTTGCTTCTTTTGGATGAGCCAACCAATCATCTTGATATTGATGCGCGCGAAGCATTGGTGCAGGCGTTAAATGGCTATGAAGGCGCGATAATAATTGTTAGTCATGATCCGAATATGATTGAGCGGGTCGCCGATCGTTTATGGCTGGTTAAGGATGGAGCTTGCACGCATTTTGACGGCGATTTAGACGACTACCGCAAATTCACAATCCAATCCCGCCGTGATGAACGTAAGGGTGAAAAGAAGAAGAAAAAAAGCAAGGACACCGCCGCTACTGCAAAAGCCGCCAAGAGTTTAAACCCACAAGCCATAGCCAAACTTGAAAAGAAAATCGCAAAGCTAGAAGCGCAAAAAACCGAGCTAGAAACCCTTATGAGCGCGGAAGGCTTCTACACACAACCCAACATCGACACCGCCAAGATACAAGAAACACACACGAAATTGCTGGCAGATTTGGTGGTTGCAGAAACGCAATGGATGGATGCGCAGGGGTAGGTTTTTAAATCTCTTTTCGGGTTTTATCCCCGCAGCTTGCTGCGCTCCTTGTCATTGCGAGGAGCGTTAGCGACGCGGCAATCTAGTCGGTTTGGATTGCTTCACTACGTTCGCAATGACGCGATGTATATCCCGTAGCTTGCTGCAGGGTTGTTCATTTTTTTCAAGGAACACCAAAACTTGCCCTTAAAACAATAGCATGCTACTCATTGAGGATGAAAAAAATTTATAAAAAACTTACAAAAGGGCAACGACGCTCCATTATCGTATTATTTTTGCCTGCCGCCTTCTTTTCATTGGTGGCGATGGACTTATACGAAGAGATGGCTGTTGTTTTCTTTTCTTACGTGATTTTTATCATATGGGGATATTTAATTTTAGCACTTACTCGCAGAAAGTTTTTTGAAAAGCATCTCGGTAAAATATCACATGCAATGGTTGTTCTGCTTGTGTGCCTTAATATCCTAACACTAGGAGAGTTAAATATTGAATCACAGTCACATTGGGAGCCTGAAAAACCAGCCATCCTGATCAAAGAAAAAATTTCTGACTGGGAAGTTTCTTACATGGAATTTTGCACTTCTGATTTTGCAACATTGAGATATGAATCTATTAAAGAAAAGAAAACCATATTTACATTTGATAGTGGCAAGATTGTGATATCGGATAAAGACACGTATGACGCACGCAATTATTCAGATAAAAAATGCTATACAACACCTAATATGTACAAAAATTTATATGAAGAGTATTTAGGAGAAAAAATTACATCACAAAAAGGATTTACATACCTATCTGGATCGTTACGTGATACTAAAAAAGCACAAGTCTATATTAAACAATTAGAAGTATTAACGGCAATATACAATTGGAAAAACGAGAGGAAAGAGATTAAAGATTTTCCTGATATTCAGCTTGAGAAGAATCCTTTCGATGAGGACTATTCTTTTCTCTGGCTTTTTACGATCTTTTTGATAGGCGTCACATATTTCAATTTATATTCTGAAAAGAAATTTTTATAGTGTCTGATCAATATCTCCAATTAACCACTCAACGCCTATTTTGTACACTATACAGACATTCAACGTAGCTAATCCATTGAAAAACCAAACGCTGTCAGCCTATCGCTACCGCTTCAATATCTAAGAAGTTTTGGGTTTGCGGGTGGGGGCTTGTGCTTTTATCATGTGTTCATTACAATAGGGCGCAGCAGGCTCGCTTGGTTCGCCGCAAAAATGAAACCCCTCTTCCTCGATACTGCCAATAGGCCAACGGCACATTCCGCTTTTTAATTCTTCCATGGTGATGATACTCATATTAAAAATCCTCTCGGCAATATTGTGAAATCCCAAAACACTAAGCGTATGGGTTATTTATTTTGGCTTAATGGACTGGCGTTTAAAAAAACGATAATACTTAAAAAGCTTTGGAAGTAGCGACACTATAGAGGAGTTTTACAAATTGTGCAAATCACAAAGGAAGCCTTGCCTTTGGCGCGATTAAGGAAACCTAATCATCCATAAGTGTAGCCAAAGCGGCGTTGCGCTGTGCGGGTTTTACGCGTAGGAACAGCGTTCTGGCATGTTTAATGTCTTTGGCAGTGCCGCTTTTCACGGCTGCGCGCATAGCAATTACTGCGGGATCATCGGGGGAGGTGATGAAGGATAATGCGCCAGCCAAACGCCCCATTGTTTCGATATCGATTTTTAACTCTGACATAGTGCTTACGCTCCTTTAAACTGTGCAATATAGTAACTTGTAATAAGAATTGCGGTGGTGTATGATATTGTATGACTTATTCATTAGACCTTCGAAAGCGTGTGATTTCTTATATCGATGATGGTGGAAATGCTCAAAAAGCATCCT
>JAMONE010000027.1 GCA_027066695.1 Micavibrio sp.
CCAGCGTGATAATCAAACACGTACTTGTAGGTAATGCTGGAATACACCATGTATCCGCCAGTTGTGTGCAGTACGCCTTTTGGTGTACCTGTCGATCCAGAGGTGTAAAGTATGAAGAGTGGGTCTTCTGCGTTCATGGGTTCACACTCGCATTCGCCGCTTTGAAGATTAACAATATCGTGCCACCAAATGTCGTGTTTTTCGTTCCATGCAACTTCTTCGCCTGTGCGTTTATAGATAAGCACCGTATGCACATTTAAGCAGCCCTTAACTGCCTCATCTGTATTGGCCTTTAGCGGGATTATCTTATCACCGCGATACGCGCCGTCAGCCGTGATAACTACGCTTGATTGGCAATCTATTATGCGGTTTTTAAGGCTCTCGGGGGAGAATCCGCCAAACACTACCGAATGCACCGCGCCAATGCGCGCGCAAGCCAGCATAGCGTACACGGCTTCGGCTATCATTGGCATGTAAATCGTAACTCGATCACCCTTTTTAACGCCGCGCTCTTTCAGGGCATTGGCAAGCTTGCACACTTCTTCTTTAAGCTCTCCGTAACTGATTTTCCGCGATTCCTCAGGGTTGTTGCCTTCGAATATTAGCGCGGTGGAGGTTAGCTTTTCAGGTAGATGCCGATCAATACAGTTATAACAAGCATTAAGCACCCCGTCCTCGTACCATTTTATGGATATGGGGCTGTTAAAGCTGGTGTTTTTGATGATTGTAGGGTCTTTGAACCAGTCTAAACGCTGCGCCATTTCGCTCCAAAAAGCATCAGGCTCACCTATAGATTTTTGGTAAAGCTCTTCATAGCTTTGCTTGGATATGCATGTCCGCTTTAATGTTTCTTCAGAAGGTTTGTATATATCGCTCATTTCAGCTCCCCTTTTATACGAAAGAAGAGCAGTTTTTGAGGTGTTTTTCAAGTGGTTATATATTTGACAGAATATTGTTTATGCAGTATATATGCTGAAATTATAATTTGAAAGGGTGATTTAGCGATGGAAATTGATAGTTTAATTAGTACTTTGGAAAATATGGTTGTAGATGGCATTGGTAAACACAAAGAGCTTTTTAGTCAGGAAGTTAGTTTGGTATATTCAAATAATCCTCTTTTAGCTATGGGTGGTTTGTCGTCTGTGCTAAATACTGTAATTGAAAATGATATGGGTGGAGAAATACAAAAAGCTGTTTGTGATGAAGTTGGTAGGGTAATTGACCAGATTGCTGAAGAGGCTGGTGCAATATACGCTATTAAGATTATTAGTTCTTTGCATTCAGATAAACCTGCTCAATATGAGGATTGGAATAACCCTTATGATAAAATTCGCGAAGAAAAGTTGCTTGAATATTGTGATGCTGCCTTGAATCAGGATTTAAAGGGTGCGGAAGGCTGGTTATGTATTTTGAGAGGTAAAATTCATCCTGATGTTATTGCAAAGACAAGTTACATGGTTTTATCGCATGTGAGTGATGAAGGTGTTGGTCATATTGATGAGGCTCGTATTGTAACACTATGTAGCTATTTGGCTGATGTGCTTACTTTTGATGATTGCCTAGAGCTTAAAGGTGATCTGGAAAACATAGTGGGCTCTTTGTTTGAGGATACTTATAGTGTTATGGGTAGTGAGGGTGTTAACGTCTTTAAGGGCATGTTTCCTTGTATGATTTCTGCTGTAGGGCATTGTGGAGATGGTATCCTTGATGCTCATGATGAGTTTTTGAAATTTGTAGAAGCTAAAGCAGCGGAAATTATTGCGAATGACCCTGATAATTATCCTGATTTAGCTAATGGTTAAAACTCATCCCCTAAAGGGCGGGTGAGCATTTCTTGCATAGCTTGTTTAAGGGGGAGGCCTTTGTTCAGGCATTTATGCACTGCCAAAGATATTGGCATTTCTACATTATATTTATTGGCTAAGCTTATAGCCGCTTCGGCTGTATGCACGCCTTCTGTTACGTTTTGGCGGCTTTCTAATATTTGTGCAAGTGTCTTTCCTTGCCCTAATTCATAGCCTAAGGAAAAGTTACGGGATTTTTCGGAGGAGCAGGTCAGCATCATGTCACCAACTCCGCACAGCCCTAGGAAAGTTCCTTGGCTTGCGCCCATAGCTACTCCAAGGCGGGAGATTTCGGCTAAGCCCCTTGTTACAAGACTAGCGCGCGCGCTTTCGCCCATATCTAGGCCATGAGCAATTCCACAGGCAATAGCGATAATATTTTTGAGTGCGCCCGCGATTTGCGCTCCAATAATATCGCTTGAAATATAGGGCCTGAACTTCGCGCTAGCAACTGCTTTTTGTAGGGTTAGCGCGATTTCTTTGCCCTCGCAGGCAAGGGTTGTTGCTGCTGGTTTGCCTGTGGCTATTTCATGGGCGAAGTTAGGGCCTGATAATATAGCTATCGGAGTATTTGGCAGTATCTCTTTGACGACATCGCTCATTAATTTGCCAGAGCTTATTTCGATCCCTTTAGAGCATAAAACCAATATATGTTCAGGGCGGATGAAGGGCTTCATATCGCCTAATACTTGACGCATGGCTTGCGCGGGGGTAACTATTAGTAATATATCGCTTTGCATTGCGATTTTAAGCTCGCTGGAGGCGTTTATTCGATCACTTAACTTGATACCTGCCAGATATTTTTCATTGCTGTGAGCAGCGTTTATTTGCGATGCATGTTCGGATGAGCGCGTCCATAGCGTAACATCTCCGTTTGAGGCTGCGACTTGCGCTAGTGCGCTGCCCCATGATCCTGCTCCTATTACGCTGATATTATTCATTATTTACTGCCTTTCGTGCTGTTAGGATCAAGCGGCCAGCGCGGTCTGGCTTTAAAATCAAGGGGATCATTTTGCCCTCGCTTGAGGCGCTCTATCCCCGCCCATGCTATCATTGCACCGTTATCGCCGCTTAAATCAAGGGGCGGAGTATTTACGTTCATGTCGTATTTTGATACTAAATCCTCTAGCCGTGCTTTGATGGTTTTGTTGGCTGATACGCCGCCGCAAACAACTAATGTATCACCGCTATACTCCTGTAAGAACCGCTTGATAGCGCTTTCACATCTATCGGCCAAAATATCAGCCATTTTGTTTTGCAAAGCATATGATAAATCTGCTATGTCTTTTGGGTCTAAATCACCTTCGGGGAGCTTGTCTATATGGGTGCGCACCGCTGTTTTTAGGCCAGAGAATGAAAAATCGCAGTTTTTACGGCCTTTTAGCGGGCTGGGCAGGGGGAAGCGCGCTATGGCTGCACTAGGGTCTTCACAGCTTTTGGCGATTTTTTCAACGCTCACCCCTCCCCCATAGGGCAAGCCCATGAGTTTGGCTGATTTATCGAAGCATTCGCCTGTCGCGTCGTCTAAAGTTGTTCCCCATCTTTTATATTTGCCTATATCTTCGGCGACAAGTATTTGAGTGTGGCCACCAGATACCAGTAATATCAGGTATGGGAATGCTATGTTATCGGTAAGGCGAGCGGTCAAAGCGTGGCCTTCAAGGTGGTTAATTCCGATAAAGGGGATGTTTTTGGCAGCCGCGATGGCTTTTGCGCTCATCATGCCGATCATAACGCCGCCGATAAGGCCAGGGCCGCAAGTAGCGGCAACGCCGTCAAGGTCATCAAAGCTAAGCTCAGCGTCATTTAATGCTGCTGCTATGATTTTATCGATATGCTCTAAATGTTCACGCGCCGCGACTTCGGGGACTACCCCGCCATATACTGCGTGTGTTTCCAATTGACTTAGCACGACATTAGAGAGTATTTCTCTATTGTCGGTTACTATTGCTGCGGCTGTTTCATCACAGCTGGTTTCAATGCCTAGAACTATCATGATTTAAGGAATAGAGTTATAAAAGATGAGTGTCAAATTAGAATTAATGCCTGAAAAAATTATAATTGGAACGCGTGGATCGCCCTTGGCATTGGTTCAGGCGAATATAGTCAAAGATGAAATAGCTAAAATCAGCCAAGATATTGATGTTGTGCTGCGAATTATAAAGACTTCGGGTGATTGGAAGCCTGAAGATGGTGAGGTTAGGCTGGAGGCTCTTGCGGGTGGTAAGGCGCAATTCGCTACCGAGATTGAAGAGGCTCTTTTGGTGGGTGAAATTGATATTGCTGTTCACTCGATGAAGGATATGGAAACCGTTTTGCCTGATGGCTTAGTTATTCCATATATGTTACCCCGTGCCGATCCTCGAGATGCTTATTTGTCCGATATTAGCCAAAATATATCAAGTTTACCAATGGGCTGCGTGGTTGGTACGTCTAGTGTGCGTCGCCAAGCATTCTTGCTTAATAAGCGTCCTGATTTAAAGATTGAGGTGTTTCGTGGTAATGTGCAAACGCGTATTGATAAGCTTAGGGCTGGTAAGGTTGATGCAACATTTCTTGCTTGTGCGGGGTTAAATAGGCTTGGTTTGTCGCATGAAATCACCTCTATCATTGATATTGATGATATGCTTCCTGCTGCTGCGCAAGGCGCGGTTGGTATTGAGATGCGCGAGGCAGATATGAATAAGCTAGCCTTTATTAGCCAATTTGCATGTGAGAAAACATATATTTGCGTTGAATGTGAGCGTGGAGTGCTTCGCGCTCTTGGTGGCTCATGCCATACTCCTGTTGGCGTGCATGCTGTGCTTGATGGCACTGAAATGCATTTGCGGGTGCAAATTGTTTCGCTTGATGGGAAGCAAATATACTCAGAGGATGAGCGCAGAGAAGTTAATATAATTAAAGAAGCTAATGCATTTGGTAAAGAGGTTGGCACACGTCTTAAAAATATTGTTCCAGCAGAAATATTAGGTTGATATGCGCAAGATTCTCATCACCAGACCTAAAGCGCAAGGATTAAATTTCGCGCGACAAACATGCCTTGATATGGATGATTTCTTATTCGAGCCATTAATAGAGATTAGACTTATTGATGTTACTTTGCCTGATTTGAATATTTATGATGGTGTTATAATAACCAGCGCCCATGCCAAAGATGCTTTACCTGAAAGTATTAAATGCTATAGCGTTGGTGATTATGCCCCCACAGCCAAGGAGCTGGCGGTTAGAATTATCCGTGATAATCCAAATGAGATGCTGCGCCTTTTATACATTAGGGGCGCAGATGTTGCTTTTGATATGAAATATGCGCTGTCAGAACATAAGATTGACGAGCTTATTAGCTATGAGGCTGTGGCTGCCCATGCGTTAAGTGATGAGTTAATAGCATCATTTAAAAATGGAAATATCGGCGCGATAGCGTTTTTTTCCAAAAGAACTGCTGAAATATTCGTAAAGCTTGCGCAAAAGGCTGATATCTTGGATAATATGAAGGATATTAAAGCCTTGTGCATTAGTAATAGCATGGTAGAATGTTTATATTCTATTTTTGGTGATAATATTAAGGTTTCGCACTCTCCAGATTTGCAAGGGATGCTGCGGATGATTAATAATATGAAGGGGTATTAAAATTATGAGCGAATCTGCTAAGCGGTCTATTGAAAATGCAGCTCTAATTATTGAGAGCTTTGGTGGTATAAGGCCAATGTCGGCAAAAATTGATGTTGCTGTGACTACTATTCAGGGTTGGAAAAAACGTGGTGTTATTCCTAATGCACGTAAAGACATTCTACTAAAAGCAAGCGCAGAGCATAATATTGACTTGTCCGAATTCTTTGATGATGCGCCACCTATAAATGATAGCGTTGAAGAAGTTGAAGGAAGTGACGATATAAATGACGATATAGCCGCTATTGATGATAAAATTATAGCTTCTTTGAAAATATCAGAGGAAAGCGATAATAACGCTCCTGATGTGAAGATAGATGAGTTTGCCTCAAAGAATAAAATTGCAGCTAAAAATCAGAATTTCACTGAAATAGCAATGAAAACAGAGCGTCGCGCAATAACTAAAAGCGTGTTGATTGCTGCCTCTATTGTTTTATTGGTAGTGATTACAATTATTGTGATGATATGGCCTGATTTTGAAGAATTTGATAAGCGTGGCGGGCGTATTGCCGCGTTAGAGGGTGAGATTTCCGATATTAAACATAAGCAATCATCGTTTAAGGGGCTTGTTCCTGAAAACTGGTCAAAACAGCTTAATGATTTAAAGCAACAGGTTTCGAAAGCAAAGAAAGTTGTTGATACTACGGTTAGCAGTGTAACACATGCATCTAAAGATTTGATGGCTGCAAATGGCTTGGAAGAGCGCGTTGTTAAGTTGCAATCTTATGTTAGTGAAATTACAGGCAATAGCGGTGTTTATTCCTTGCTTGGTAGGTTTGATGCAATGAATAACAGCTCTAAGGGTCAGAGTCTGCTTGATAGCTCTGTTGTCGAAATATCTACTATGTTAGGTAGTATTAAAGGCAAGGATGATTCTTATATCAATGGAGCTTTAAGCGCAGCACGTTCGCAAAATGCAGCATTGCAACAAACTCTTGGTGATGTACCACAAAATGAGCTTAAAGCCGCGGCGATGCTGTTGGCTCTTACGCAGGTTCGCTCTGCATTAAACCGAAATGATGCCGCTTTTGACAATGATCTTGATCTTTTGATGAAGATGGTTGGTGAAGATAATGCTGATCTTAAGGCTTCGCTTGATAAGTTATCTCCACATGCTAAAACTGGTGTGTTATCTGCGCAAGGTTTACAAGATGAATTTAGATCTTTGGCTGGAGATGTAGTTGCAGCCTCTTTAAGCGGTGAGGATGTGTCTTTATCTGAAAAAGCTTCGGCGCGGATGAATGATATATTGCAGCTTGAAAAAGACGGGGAGCTTATCACTGGTACGCAAACTCAGGCTAAAGTTAAAAAGGCTGATAAAATGATGCAAGATGGTAATTTAAGTGGTGCTATTAAATATCTAAAGAAAAGCCTGGAGGCCAAAGAACTAAAGCCGCTTAGGCCTTGGATTAAGCAAGCCGAAGCTGTTTTAAACTCAAGAAAAGTCAAAAAAGCAATAGAGAAGGCAATAAATCTTCAAGCTGGTAGTGGCTATCTTGGTGGTTCACAGCTTTTAAATGAATAGGGTAATTCTATGATACGCGCTATCTGGTCGTTATTAAAAATTGGTATTGTTATAGCTTTCGTTATTTGGGTGGCAGAACGTCCTGGTACAATAACGATTGATTGGCTGCAATATAAAGCAACATTCCATGTTGGCTTCTTTATTCTTGCTATGTTCATTATAGTGATTTTAGGGATTTTCATTTTTTCTATTATTAAGTCAGCATTGGATTTACCGAAAGATTTGGCGCGCTATCGTGATATAACGGCTAAGGATAAGGGGCTTAAGGCTCTTACAATTGGCCTTACTGCTGTTGCTGTTGGTGATGCTAAATCGGCGGCTTACCAAGCGCAGCGCGCACATCGTTTTTTAAAAGAGGATGAGGCGTTATCATGTTTATTAGAGGCGCAGGCCGCCCGCCTTGACGGGCGTGAGATGGATGCAAGTCGCGCGTTTATTGCGCTTATGGATGATAAAAATGCTGAGTTCTTAGGCATACGCGGCCTTCTTCAATCTGCGCTTGATTGCGGTGATTATGGCGGGGCATTAGAATTGGCCAATCGCGCTTTGGCTCTTCATCCCAAACAAGAGTGGATTTTGCAAGTTACGTATGATCTGGAAATTAAGGCACGTAACTGGGATGCGGCGCGCAAAATTCTTTATCGCGCGGAAAAATCTGGCGCGATTACTTCGGTTAAGGCAAAGAGTGATCGCGTGGCTATGTTACTGGCCGAAGCTGATCAAGCCAAAGCTGATGGTCATGATGAGCTTGTATATCGCAGCTTGAGTAAGGCTTATAAAATAGATAAACATTTTGTCCCTACCGCGCTGCGTTTGGGTGAGATGTATTTGGCACGTGATAAACGTAAGGCTTGTATTTCTGTTGTCGAGGTCGCGTGGAAAGTAACGCCGCACCCTGCCCTAGCATCTCTTTGGGGGCGAGCTTGTCCACCTGCTAGAGATAATGATAAAATGGCTTATATCCATTGGTTTGAAAAGCTTTTGCGCTTTAAGCCTGAAAGCGTTGAGGGCTTGCAGGCTTTGGCCAATGTCCTTATTTCTGAAGGACTCTGGGGGGAGGCTAGAAAAAAACTTGAAAAAGCCGAGGGTATTCGCCCAAATGTTAATCTTTATCGGATTTGGGCAAGGCTGGAAGAACGCGCAACGCATGATGATATAGTGGTGCGCGAATGGCTGGAAAAAGCTGCCGATGCCCCGCGTGAGCGCGTATGGATTTGCTCTGAAACAGGACGAGTTTATGATGATTGGTCAGCAATTTCCGATCAAGATTTGTTCAATACTATTATTTGGGATTTTCCGCAAGGCCGTATTGTAAGACCATCCCTCATCCCTACTGCGCACGTGCAATCATATTTAAGGATAACAGGCTAGAGTTATGTATGTGTGCCAAACCGTATGATACTCATATTTAGCTAGAACGAAAGCTCTTTAAGCATCATGTCTGGATTGGCTTCTATAAGTCTAACTAAATGATCTCGGTCGAGTTTATGAGATCTTCTAACTCGCTTGCGTATGAATAGGTTATTAATACATTATATAATATATGATTTTATTATTGAAAATTTGTAAAAATTAATTATATTAATAAAAATGAAAATATTACATGGTCTGTGGTTACTAGACGTTACTATCACGAAAAAAGATAACTTTATTCAATTGGGAAATTTTAATCTCTGGGTTGAAAGCAGTGAACATGCCCCTAAAAAGACAAGTAAAACACATCCTAATCATTTGCAAAAAAATGAGCTTATAAGTTTTATTGAAGAAGAATTTGGCGTTGACTCTTCATATACAAAACAGACACCGAAAATCAAAAGTATTTATCTACCTACAATTAATAATGCTCCTGTGCCATCACCCGAATTTTTGATACAAAATGATTTACAAGATGATGTTAGTTTAAAGGCTTGGAATGTTGAAACATACAATCTTCGTGAGCCAATATCAAAACTCAAAGACATATATTTCATCAATCAATTTCACAATGAAGATATTCGTTTAGGTCATGATTTTTTATTTTGGCACGGGATCACAAAAGCCTTAAAACAATTTCTTTATAAAGACCAATATATTCGAGCAATCATAACGGAAGAAAATCAAGATAAAGATTTGGTATTTTATAATGCTTGGCAAATTATATCTCCAGAATACGAGATTTTTATAAAGCAGGCTGTAAAAGCCATGCCCCTTTCTTGTTCGCAAAATTATGAACCTGAAAGCTTGTTACGTCATTTTTGTGAAGTGCTTGTCCATGAAATTTTGGATGGTGCTTGCAAAAATTTACCTTTAACATTTACCAATAAAATTGAAAATACTGACTTAAAACAACTATTTTCAGTAAAATATAGTGGCAATTTGATAAAAACTAACGATAAAAACACGAAAACATTTACTTTATGGTTTGATTGGCAAAAAAAACTAGCCTTAACGCAAGAAAAAACATCGATTCAATTAGGCTTTAGACTTCATGAGCCTGCGACTGATAATAAAAATAATTGGCGTTTGGAGTTTATGCTATATTCATATAATGACCCTTCTTTTGCCCAGCCATTAAGTGAATTTTGGCAAAGTAGCGACGATAAAAATGCGACAAAAAAAATATTAGTGTCTTTAGCTTATGCAGCAAAAATATATCCTAAAATTTGGCAAGGAATGGATAATGAAACACCTTGCGAAGTAGTTTTAACATTAGAAGACGCGGCGATGTTTTTGCAAGAAGCTGCATGGATATTGGAAAATGCAGGAAATCGCATAATTCTACCAGCGCATTTAACACCTCAGGGGCGTAAACGCGTAAAAATGAAAATTAAAACTATAGCTAAAAAGCAAGGTGCAGGGGCTGCGGCTAAATCTTATTTATCTATCAACTCTCTTACTAATTACAATTATGAGCTTGCGATTGGTGGAGAGGGGGTATCAGAGCAAGAATGGCAAGATTTAGTCGATAATAAATCATCTTTGGTGAATTTTCGCGGCGAATGGATAGAATTAGACCGCGATAAAATGCAGAAAATGCTTAACTTTTGGCAAAAGGAAAAAGAAAATTCGCAAGAATTATCCTTGCAAAAATTTATTAGAAAACTTGCCGAAGAAGAAGACGAGGTGGAGATTGACACACATGATGCATTGGCTGAAATGCTCTCCAAACTCAATGATAGTGCAAATTTTGAGATGATAGAAAATCCCGATAAATTGAAAGCCAATTTGCGCGATTATCAAAAACGTGGCGTTTCATGGCTGCGTTATATTGATAATATCGGGCTTAATGGCTGTTTGGCTGATGATATGGGTTTAGGTAAAACTATGCAAGTAATTGCCGCGCTTATATTAGAAAAGGATGCGGGTAACACAGTGCCAACTTTGCTGATTGCGCCAACTTCTGTGATTGGCAATTGGCAAAAAGAAATTACTAAATTTGCGCCACATTTAAATACATTCTTGCATCATGGCGCAGAACGCGAGAAAGGCGACGAAACTTTTGCTAAAATATGCGCCTGTAATGATATGGTGATTACTTCATATAATTTGGCGCGCAGGGATAATGCCTTACTTGGTAATATTAATTGGCAACGTATTGTCTTAGACGAAGCGCAAAATATTAAAAACCCAAAAACTGCACAAACCAAGGCAATATTAAAACTCAAAGCTAAACATCGTCTTGCCTTAACAGGAACACCTGTTGAAAATCGCTTGATGGATTTATGGTCGATATTTAATTTTCTTAACCCAAACTATCTCGGCACGCAAGGACAATTCCGTAAATTATATGAACTACCAATTCAACGCGATAATGATATGGTGCAATCAAAAATCCTAAAAAAACTGATCCAGCCGTTTATGTTGCGTCGCGTTAAAACTGATAAAAATATTATCAAAGATCTGCCTAATAAGATCGAAGTCAAGCAATATTGCAATTTAAGTAAAGAGCAAGCGGCACTTTATGAGGCGGTAGTCAAAGATGTTGGCCATAAATTAGAGGAAAGCGAAGGTATTGCGCGTCAAGGGTTAATGCTCTCAACCTTAATGAAGCTTAAGCAAATTTGCAATCATCCTACGCAGTTTTTACAAGATGATAGCGCATTTACGGTTGAACGCTCTCATAAACTTAAACGCACAAGCGATATGCTGGAAGAGGCTATTGCAGCAGGTGACAGCGTGCTCATTTTTACTCAATTTACTGAAATTGGTGATAAATTGGTTAAATATTTAAGCCAAGAAAAACTCATTAATTGCCATTATATACATGGTGGAACGAGTCGTAAACGGCGCGATAAAATGATTGAGACTTTCCAAGCCCCCAACAGTCCGCCCTCAGTTTTCATTTTGTCATTAAAGGTTGGTGGTGTTGGAATTACGCTAACGCGGGCTAATCATGTATTTCATTTTGATCGTTGGTGGAATCCAGCCGTTGAGAATCAAGCGACTGATAGAGCGTTTCGTATTGGGCAAAAGAAAAATGTATTTGTTCATAAATTTATCACACTAGGCACATTGGAAGAGCGCATCGATCAGATGATTGAGGATAAGCAAAAAATGGCAAATAATATCGTTGGCAGTGATGAAAGCTGGCTTACCAAGCTTGATAATAACGCATTCAAAGAGCTAATCTCTCTCAATAAAAACAATATAATGGAGAGTTGAAATAATGGGTAATCACAGTAAAACATGGTGGGGTCAAGAATTATTAAATGCCCTAGAAAGCTTCACCGATGAGGGCAGGTTAACCCGTGGTCGCAGCTATTCCAATGATAAACGGATCAAAAAATGGATCATTAAAGATGGTAAAATAAAAGCAAGCATTCTTGGTAATGAAAATTCATATTATGGCGTTTATAAAGCCCCCACATATAAAACAACTATGTCAATGAAACATTTTACCGATGCGCAATGGGAGGGGATTATCGCTCTTTTATCTGTACGTGCAAGCTTTATTGCTAGGCTTTTGGTTAATGAAATTCCTGAAAATATCGAAGAAATATTCAAGCAAGCAGGAGTTTATCTACTTCCCAATAATTACCGTGATTTCAAAGTATCTTGCGATTGTCCAGACTATGAAATTCCGTGTAAACATATAGCAGGTGTGTGTTATCGCTTGGCAAATATACTTGATAATGATCCGTTATTATTGTTTGAAATGCGCGGAATATCACCTAAAAAATTACGTGCAGAATTGTTAAAATCTCCGTTAGGAAAAATTTTGGTGCAATCTCAAAATGCTGAACAACAACATATTCCTGATAAAAGTTATTTTACAAAACCAGAACACAAGGCTTTGCCTAAAACCATAGATGTTAATCAATTTTGGTATGGAAAGTCTTCACTGCCCAGTCAAGAAAAAAATTACAAAGAGGCTGTAATTCCAGCCATAATAATCAAAAAAGGTGGTGATTACCCTAAGTTTTGGCATAAATCAGAATCATTCATTGAGTTTATGGAAGATTTTTACATACGTATGCGTAAAAATATCAAGAAAAAGATTTAAAAAAACAAGAATACATAAAAAACTTTGGAAGTGGCGACACTATAGAGGAGTTTTACAAATTGTGCATATTATAGAAAAAAGCCTTGCCTTTGATGCTTTAATAAAACCTAATCATTCCACAAGCATAGCTTGGCAGCGTTGCGGTGTACGAGTTTGACGTGTAGTACAAGATTTTGCTTTATCAATCATAAAAGGACTTTTTATTTGGTTTCTTTGCTCTTTTTTCTAATTTTGAGCAACGGTTTATTTTTCTATTGGTAAAAGTATATTCCTGAGCACTATCAATTTTTCGCTGGAGTCTGCGCATTTCACCAATTGAAGTGCCTACTTTTTGATAAAAATTACTATCAAAATGCTTCATAATTTTCTGCTTTATAGCCTCTATTTCTTTTGAAGTTTTTACAGGTTTAAATATAGGTACATTTCTGGCAATTCTGCCCAGAAACACATCATATTTTTTAACACTTTTATCATAATATTTATAATGCACATCAAGATGTCTTTGCTCATGCTTTCTGATAATCTTATACTCGCAGCTATCACGCTTCAAATCTGTAGGCATAACAATGCGCGGCGATGATCTGTACTGAGCCTCTACCTTATCAAGCACCACGCAATAACGCCCGCCGCCTAATTTTTCGACACTAAAATTATAATATGTTTTTATGCTTAATGGATTTTGAACAAAAGCCAGAACATTATGGCTGTTTAAATAATTATTTATCCCCTTAAGAGACCCTGACATAAATCTTGTTTTATCTCTTTTTGCTTTTAGATCGGTTTTAACAATATGGCGAGGACAGCGATCAATCGCAGCATAAGCCTGACTTCCATAAATACAAACAGTAAATATAGTTAGAAAAAACAAAGACAATAAATTACGATTAAGCATAAAAACCCTATCTATAAATAATATAACGACACTACGATCATTTTAAACATTAATATAACATATGTCAAAATAAACAAAGCCCCTGCAATTGGCAGAGGCTTTATAAATAATTCATATAATGTGCAACAGGCTTATTTTTTAGCAGCTTTAGCAGCAGCAGCTTTCTCACCGCGTTTTTTAACAGGAGCAACAATGCGTTCGATTAATTCAACCTTACCGCCTGCTTTTTCAACTGCTTCTAATGCGCCTTTTGAAATCTTTGTAACTTTTAAGCTAACCTTAGATGTAAGCTCACCTGTTGCAAGCACTTTAACACCATCAAGCTTACGACGAATAATGCCAGCAGCAACCAACATATCTTCGTCGATCACTTTTTTAGGATCAAGCTTTTTCTCATCAATTGCATATTGCAATTGCACAAATGTAAGTTCCGCAAGCTTAGTTGCAAATTGTGTATTACGAAAACCAACTTTTGGTAAGCGTTGGTAGAGAGGCATTTGACCACCTTCAAAACCTTTAATAGCAACGCCTGAACGTGATTTTTGACCTTTTTGACCTGATCCACAAGTCTTGCCTTTACCACTACCGATGCCGCGACCAACGCGTGTGCGGTTTTTAGTTGATCCTGCTTGTGGCTTTAATTCATTAAGTTTCATCTTATTTTATCCTCTATGCTGCATCTTCAACTTTAACCAGATGGCTAACTTTATTAATCATACCGCGCACTGATGGGGTATCTTCCAACTCACGCGAGCGGTGCATTTTATTCAGGCCAAGACCAATTAAAGTCGCGCGCTGATACGCTTTACGACCAATTGGTGATCCAATTTGCGTAACCGTAAGCGTTTTTCCTGCTGGCTTTTTCTTAGCAACAACTTTAGGAGCGGCTTTCTTAGCAGCAGCCTTAGGCGCAGCGGCTTTTTTAGGAGCGGCTTTTTTTGCCGGAGCCTTCTTTGCAGGTGCTTTTTTCTTCTTTTCTTCTTCAGCCATAACTTAAGTCCTTATGCTTTAAACTTTACTATTATTACTCGCCAGCATCCGCTGCTAGAGTAGTCATACCAACCTCACGGTTAGCAACAATATCACTTACTTTTTTATTTCGGCGAGAGGCAACATGACGTGGGCTTTGTGTATTTTGCAAAGCTGCGAATGTTGCATTTACCATGCTGTAAGGATTATTTGATCCAATCGCTTTTGCAACGATATCTTGAATTCCAAGAACTTCAAATACTGCGCGCATCGGGCCACCAGCGATAATACCTTTACCAGCTGGAGCAGAGCGAAGAAATACTTTACCTGCGCCATCTTTACCAAATACATCATGGTGCAGAGTGCGGCCTTCACGAAGAGGAACACGTATCATTTTACGTTTTGCCTGATCCGTAGCTTTTTTGATAGCTTCAGGAACTTCCTTAGCTTTACCATGTCCGTAACCTACGCGACCTTTACCATCGCCAACCACTACTAACGCAGCAAAACCAAAGCGACGCCCACCTTTTACAACTTTTGCAACACGATTAATACCAACTAAACGTTCGATTAGTTCTGGTTCTTCGCGATCATCGCGACGTTTTTGTTCTTGTTGTCCACGTGCCATTTTTTATAATTCCTTTTTCTAAAATTCTAATCCGCCAGAGCGCGCGCCATCAGCCAAAGCCTTAACACGGCCATGGTACAGATAGCGACCACGGTCAAATACGATCTTGCTTACGCCTGCTTTTTTTGCACGCTCGGCAACCAATTTACCAACTTCGCTCGCCGCCTCTTTATTTGCGCCGCTCTTAAGTTTTTCCTTTAATCCTGCTTCCAAAGTAGATGCGCAAGCCAAAGTTTTACCTTGTATATCACAAATCACTTGTGCGTAAATCTGTTTACCACTGCGGTAAACTGATAAACGTGGACGTGTTTCACGTACCCCAACGCGTTCAATATTGACGCGACGTATCTTGTTACGTGTTCTAAAATTACGGCGCTGTGCCGGAGTTGTTTTAATAGATGCTGCTTTTGCCATTTTCTTAATCTTTTCTAAAAAGTTATTTTCTATATGTCCATACTGGGTTGTTCATTAAAAAAATTCAAAGGAATCTCTTTCAATACTACACCAAATGTCTCACTAAAAGCGTCTATAGCTTCTGATAATTCATCAGGTAAATTTTCTATATCCTGTATGTGATATAATAAATACCGTTTATGATCCTTCCATTCTATACGTCCTGCGTTATTTGCTAATACATCATAAAGCGGGGATAAATTTAAAATCTTATCCGTCAGCTCTATCATATAATTACTGCTCATAACCACTTTTTACTTCCTTTTTCCAGATCCCCGCACCCGCGGGAATAACGGAAATCTATATATTACCGTTATTTCTTCTTACCTTCTTTGCGGATGATATATTCATCAACATAGCGGATACCTTTACCTTTATATGGCTCGGGCTTTTTGAATGCTCTGATTTCAGCCGCTACTTGACCAACGCGTTGCTTATCAATGCCACTTACTTTTAATTTTGTTTGCTTTTCTACTTCTACTTTAACTTCCGCAGGAACTTCATAAATAACATCATGAGAAAATCCTAACGCAAGAACAAGTTTTGTACCTTGCAAATTTGCGCGATAACCAACACCGTGAATTTCTAAATTCTTCACATAACCTTGAGAAACACCAATACATAGATTATCAACCAAAGTTCTCATAGTTGGCCATATCTTTTGGGCAAACTTAGAATTTGATTTAGGCGCAAGGCGTACAATTTTTGATATTTTTGAACCATCATCATTTGCAACATCTTCGATTACAGCAGACACTTCGCTATGAAGGTTAAGCTGAAGCTCGCCCAATTTACCTTTTGCTTTAAGATCCTGACCGTTAATTTGTATTTCAACGCCTTCAGGGATCGTTACAGGATTTTTACCAATACGTGACATTTCTCACATTCCTTAAAATTATTTAACTTATGCCTGACTTCCTAGAAGACGCGACAAAGAATTTCACCACCAACATTTGCCGCACGTGCTTTATGATCAGCCATAATACCTTGCGGAGTTGAAACAACCAAAACACCAAGCCCATTATAAAAACGCGGCATTGTTTTAACATTTGTATAAACACGACGACCAGGTTTTGACACACGGTTAATCTGGCGAATAACGCCTTGACCTTCTGTATATTTCAACTGAATTTGAAGATCTTTTTTATTGCCTTCAAGCTCAATAACTTTATAGCCACGGATAAAACCTTCATCCTCAAGTACCTTACACACATTTTCACGAAGACGTGAGAAAGGACATTCTATTGTTTTTTTCCCAGCTTGTTGCCCGTTACGAACGCGAGTTAGCATATCACCTAGGGGATCACTCATAGTCATAATTGTATCCTCCTTCTACCAGCTTGATTTTGTTACGCCCGGCAACTCACCACGAGATGCAAGGTCTCTCAGCGCAATGCGAGAGATATTAAATTTACGATAATAAGAACGTGGGCGACCAGTAACGGCGCAACGATTTCTCATTCTTACTTTTGAAGAGTTGCGTGGCATTTCAGCAAGCTTTAACACTGCTTGGAAACGCTCATCAGCAGGAATCGTTTTATCCTTGATAATCGCCTTTAGTGCAGCGCGTTTTGAAGCAAGGCTATTAACCAGCTTTTTGCGCTTCTTATCTCTTTCTATCATACAAACTTTTGCCATTAACTTACTTCTTTCCTTAAATTAATTAGTTCTTGAACGGCATTTTAAATGCACGAAGAAGTTCTTTTGCTTCTTCATCATTTGATGCCGTTGTACAAATTACGATATCCATACCGCGAATTTTATCTACCTTATCATAGTTGATTTCAGGGAAGATAATATGCTCGGTAATACCCATGGCATAGTTACCACGGCCATCAAAGCTTTTACCATTAACACCGCGGAAGTCACGGATACGTGGCATTGCGATTGTAATTAAACGATCCAAAAATTCATACATACGATCACCGCGCAATGTCACTTTCGTGCCAATAGCTTGCTCTTCACGGATTTTGAAAGATGCATTTGATTGACGCGCTTTACAAACAACCGGCTTTTGACCAGCTATTAATGTCATTGCCTCAACAGCATTTTCCATGTGCTTACGGTCTTGCGTTGCTTCACCAACACCCATATTAAGCACAATTTTATCCAAACGAGGACGCATATGAGGGTTTTTATACCCGAACTTTTTATCCAATGCCGGAGCAATTTCTTTTTCGTATAACTCTTTATAACGTGCTGCCATTTTCCTTAACCTTACTTAATAGTTTCGCCAGACTTTTTAGCCACGCGAATCTTTTTACCATCTTTTAAAACTTTATAACCAACGCGGCTGGCTGATCCATCTTTAGGATCTGCAATCGCAACATTAGAAACATGAATAGGCAATTCAATTTTTTGAATTCCACCTGGTGATGCTTGTGTAGGTTTTTGATGCTTAGTTACAAGATTAATACCCTTAACAAGAACACGGCGTTTCTCGCTAAGAACCTTAAGAACTTCACCTTTTGCGCCTTTATCACGACCAGTTAAAACAACAACTTGATCACCTTTTTGAATCTTCAATTTATTTTTTACTTGCGTCTGAGCCATAGCTATAGCACCTCCGA